>CAYJOG010000411.1:0-3132 GCA_964371695.1 uncultured bacterium | reverse complement strand
CCGTCCACAATGTCCTGATACACCGCACCCCCCAGGCCCACGTGGCGAAGCGTGTCAAAAGCCACCCCCCCCATCAGCAGAAAAAACACCAGAAACACAACGGGAAACAGGGTCAACTTGGTGCGAATGGTCAGATTGGAAAACATGACTCACCTCCTTGGTGGCGGCTGGGGAGTTTTCTGGAACGTGCTGGGGTACTGCCCCAGAGAACACGCAAATCGTGTGCCAAGATTAAGCTTTAATCGCGGCTTAAATTTCGATGCAGAAAATGCTTATTTAAGCCTGCAAATAAGGGGTTTTGGCGACAGGCGTTAATAATCGCCAAACAATTGCCGTCTCACCAATTCGCCTGTTTTTTAACCAACCCGGCAATGTTCCGCAATAGTTCATAAAAGACAATATAATTTGCAGTAGAACTGGACAAGACAATTCAAAAATACTGAATGTTTACTATTTATTTATATTTGCAGGCCCTCGAACCTTGCCAAGTCTTCGGGATAGGTGATCTTGAAATTGTTCCGCTCACCCGCCACGGCCACCACCTGTCCCCCCACACCCAGCGCCCAGGCGGCCTCATCAGAAAAATCCCCATGCTGGTCAGCGGCCAGTTTTTCGGCTAGATCCGCGCTCAACCCCTGGGGGGTCTGGGTGAGGAAATAACCCTCCCGCCGGGGGGCGTCCAGCACGGTTTCGCCCACGGCGCGTTTCAGTGCGTCGGTCACCGGTAGCAGGGGAACAACGCACAGGTTTTGCTGGCCCTCCAGGCGATCCAGCAGGGCTTGGAAAAGCGCCGCCGAGGCCAGGGGCCGGGCCACGTCATGCACCAGCACCGGCAGGCCGGTGTGGGCCGCCACCTTCACCCCTTCCACCACGCTGCGAAAACGGTTGCTGCCCCCAGCGGCCAGCTTGAGCGTGGCGGCGGGGTGATGAAGCCGGGCCTGCAAACCGACCGTGTGCAAATGTTCCGGCGGGCACACCACCACGGCCAGGGCCAGTTCCGCCAGGGTGGCGGCGGTGTTCAGGCTGTGCTGATACAAGGGCGCACCGGCCACCTCCACCAGGGCCTTGGGCAAGCGGCTTCCCAGGCGTGAGCCCGACCCCGCCCCCACCAGCACCAAGGCAAAAGATGACATGGGGGCAGCGAAGGCCCTTTAATTCCGCCGCTTGGGCAGATATTTGTCCAGAATGGCGTCTTTTTCGGCCATTTCCAGAATGGGGGCGAACACCTGCTGAAAGTCTTCGTTCTGGCTGTCAAACTTGCTGCGCAGCTCCGAGAGACCCCCCATCAGGTTTTTGGCGGCGTCTTCGTTCAGTTGCACCCGTTCCAGAAGGTCTTTGCGTTCGGAATCCTTGGCGCGGCGGGCCACCACTTCGCGGCTGGCGCGGTCAATATCACGCTGAATCTGCGTGATGAGGTTGTAGGCGTAAAACGGCCTGCGGCGCAGCATCAGTTTCATGCCTTCGCGTGTCATGGCGATGGCCTTGACCGCCGAGGTGGCCCGCACCGACGCGGTGCGCGTGAACTCAGAATATTGTCGGCCCAGGGCGCGGATGAAGGGCTGCATGTAGCCGAAAAAGTCGTTTTTGCCCAGGGTGCCCAGCACGCCGCTGGCCCCACGGATGGTCACCTCGGCGGATCCGTCCAGAATGACGTAAACCTCTTCGGTGGCGTCTTCCTGACGAATAATCAGATCCTTGTCCTTGAAGGTCACCACCACGTTGGGCGATTTTTCCTGCTCCATGATGGCCCGCACGTTCACGGGTTCCTCCACCTTGGACAGGCTGGTTTGTTCGCCGGTTTCCTTCTCCTGGGATTCTTCGATGAGGGCGGCGGCCTCGGCGCTGGCTTTTTCGCTCAGGGCCAGCAGTTCGTCCACGCTGGCGTCGCCTCCGCCCAATTGATCAGCCCACAGACTGCGGGCCTGTTCGCCAAAACGCTCCACCAGATTGTCCCGCCCGATGGCGCTCACCAGTTCGCCGTCCACCGAAAGGATGCGCGACATTTCGTCGTATTCAAAACCGTCCAGATAACGGGACAGGAAGTGATCCATCGCCTTCATGGTGTCTTGCAGCAGGTGCGGACCAAGGGCCCCTTTCACCACGTCCATGAAAGGCATCATGGCGGTGTGCAACTGGCCCACGATCTTGAGCAGGCGGGCGTTGGGTTTGGACCACTCGCGGATGGCCATTTCCTTGGCCACCACCTGCTGGTCCATTTCATACAGCTCCAGACACATCTGGGTGATGATGTCGATGGGCAACGAGGGGCAGTCTGCAAAAATACCGCCATATTCCGTGCCCGATTTTTCGATGAGGCGGCGGATGGGGATGCGCAACATGAACGCAGTGCGTTCCACGGTGAAGGTGCTGTCGTAATAGCCCTTGCTGATGCCTTCCAGGCCCAGATAGGTGGCGCTTTCCAGTTCATAAAAAACATACTCGGCCTGCTGTTTTTCGGTGAACAGGCGGGTGCCGGAATCGAACTTGGCCAGATAACCGTAGACCTCTTTGCTGAAAATCGGCTGGCGCAGTTCGCGCCCCGGGCGAATCACCACACGCACTTTCTCCAGGCCGCTTTTGTAGAGCGAAATGGCCTTGATGTGGTCTATGCGGGTGCCGGCGGGCAGCCCCGCCACGGGCACACTGACTTCATCGCCGATATACAGACCGGGCGGAAACGCGCCTCCGGGGAGGATATGAACTTCTTCGACAGTGGCCATAGGGTGTCCCGAAAGGGAGAGGGCGCAATGTTATTGCCCCCCGGTGGGGGTGTCAACGAATGGGCCGTTTGAAAACCCGGTGTTCTGTTTTTCTGAATGTGGTTGCGGAAAATGGTGGATACAATTCCCTTATGAATATTGCCTTCTTGCGTGTGCTTTGTCTGCTGATGGGCTTGGCAGGTGGTCTGGTTTTTTCCTCGGCCCAGGCCGCTACGGCGCTTGCGCCTGTTTCGGCCTCGGCAGAAATGACACAGGTCATGACCGCAGTGGGCCACAATGTGCATCTGGTGGCGCAGGGGCCGGGAACACTGCTGTTTCGCGGCGGTGCGCCCACCCCCGACACGCTCAAGTGGCTTCAGACCCTGGCCCGCCAGCGCGGTGTGCCCCTCACGCTGGTGGACCTGCGCACGCC
>CAYJOG010000410.1:0-3133 GCA_964371695.1 uncultured bacterium | reverse complement strand
CATCTGGAAAGACTCCTCGCAAACTATCGCCGTCTTGTGCTCAGCGCGGTGTGGACACCACGCCTGCTCCGCATTTTACATGCCCACCGCTTTTTCGATACGGTCGCTGGACCAGTTCTCGAAATAGGAATAGGTGTCGCGCAGGGTGTCCTGCAGGCTGTGCTGGGGTTTGTACCCCAACTCCCGCTGGGCCTTGCTGCCGTCAAAGCCGTGCATGTATTTTTCGGCCATGCTGAGCTGACCGCCGGTGAAGGGCGGCTCGAACTTCAGCCACTGGTTGGAGAGGGTCTCGATGCCCAGGCCCACCACTTTGGCCACGCCGGTGGGGATTTTGAGCTTGGGCGGGGTTTTGCCCAGAAACTCGCTCACGATGCCCACGGCTTCTTCAACCGAGCGGTTTTCGCCGCAGATGATGTAATCCTCACCGTCTTTGCCTTTTTTGGGCACCAGCAGGTGACCACGGGCGCAGTCACGGGCGTCCCCCCAGTTGTTGGGGCCGTCCACCAGCACGGGCATTTTGCCCTGCTGGATGCGCAGCAGCATTTTGCCCCAGGGGCCGGGCACAAAGTCGCCTGGGCCGATGGGGCTGGAGGGATACACCACCCGCACGGGCAGGCCCTTGGCGCCATAGCGGAAGACCTCCTGCATGGCGGCCACCTTGGAGCGGATGTAGTGGTCACGGATGTTCCACATCATGAAGAAATCCCGCTCGTTGGTCATGCGGCCCGGCTCCAGCGGCGGCCCCAGCACCGAGCAGGTGCTGGTGAACACAAACTGCTTCACCTTGCCGGTGTGAAAGGCGGCGTCGAGCAGGTGGCGGGTGCCCAGGGTGTTGACGTGGTAGTTCATGCGGTCGCCGGGCGGCACCCAGGTGTTGACCATGGCGGCCACGTGGAACACGCGGTCCACGCCCTTCATGGCGCGCTTCACGCTGGCTTCATCGCGCAGGTCGCCTTCGGCGATTTCGATGTCGAATCCCTCGACGTTTTGGCGGTCTTCGCGGGGCAGGCAAAAAGCCTTGACCTCCACGCCTTCTTCGAGCAGTTGCTCCACCAAAAAATGGCCGACAAGGCCGGTGGCGCCGGTGACGAGCGTTTTCATGTTGCCCCCTTATTTTTTCTTTGGGTTTTCTGGACTTTTCATCCAGTGGGCAGGGAGCATAACACGATTTCGGCAAGTTGCTTAAATCGATTTTCGAGACTCTTTTATGGAAGTTCGTTGTAGTAAATATTAGCACATACTAGAACGAACTATCTTCTTGAAAACATATATCAAGCTCCTTAAAATCCTGTTCTGGTGCGACTGATTCGGTCTGATACTAAACCGTTCGCCCAACAACAAATTAACGCCGGAGGCGAAAAATGAGCGAAAAAATCACCTGGACACCCGCCATCGCCGTGGGGGTTCCCCTGATTGACGAACAGCATCAGGAGCTGTTTCGACGCGTGAACCGGTTTTATGCCGCCGTGGGTGAAGGCAAGGGCAAAACCGAAACCATCCAGGTGATGGGGTTTCTGAAAATCTATGTGGACAGGCATTTTTACGACGAAGAAAACCTGCAACGCAGCAATGGTTATCCCCACGTTGAAGACCACGTGGCCGAGCACCAGCATTTCCAGAAAAGATTCCTGGCGCTCCAGAACCAGTTTTTCAGGGAAGGCGCCACGGTGGCGATGCTGGAAGAAATCGAGGGTCTGGTGGTTCACTGGCTCACCGAGCACATCGGCCGGGCCGACGTGGCCGTGGGCAAATGGCTGGCTGAAAACGGCCAGACCGCCCAGGCGGCGGGATAGGGCTTCAGGCCGGATATGCGATTGCTTTTTTGTGGGGCAGTCGTCACGGGTGTCCCGCCTGTGGTCTTTGGTAGAACAGGCATCCTGCCTGTTTGGAAAGAAAAATGTTTTTGTCCTTATTTGTTTGAAACAGGCTGGAAGCCTGTTCTACCCAAAAAACCACCAACCGCTCCACGACCTGTTACTGCACCACCACCAGCGCGCCGCCATCGGCGGCGAAACCACAGCCCGTGGCGTGGGCCTTGTTGTCAAAGCGCCCCAGCCCCGCCCCCGGCCAGTGGGTGGCCACCGCGCCGTCGCGCCGCACCACCCCAAGCAGGCCGTCTTTTTCGCGCAGACAAAATGCCGCGATGGTGGAGGCCAGCAGGGTTTTTTCGCCCCGCAGGTTCAGGCTCCACAACTGGCCGTTCTGCATCAGCACCAGCGCCCGGCCCAGCCGCGCATCGGCCTGAGCGTGACTCACCTTTCCCTTTAACAACAACCGGCGGTGCCCCGCCTTCACCTCAAAAAGCTCCACACCCGCCGCGCTTTCCACAATCGCGGCAAAGGTGGAAAGCAGCAGCGGCCTGTCGTGATTTTGCAGGTTCAGGCTCACCTGGGTCTGTCCCCGTGCGTCGGGTGAGCGGGCCGAGAGCCGCCTCAGCCACTGGCGCACTTCCCGCTCGCCCTGGTGCGTAAACCACCCCCCCGCCGGTGAATAAGCCGCCAGGGCAGGCACACCCCGCACACCCAGCTTGCCTGACAGGGCAAAACCGGTGTCGGGCAGGCTGTCCCAACCGCTCAACACAGTGCGCAGGGCTTCCTGCACTTTTGCCAGCGGGTGATCAGGATGCACGCCCAGAGGAGCGTAACCCGCCCGCTCCAGGGCCGGGCGCGACTCTTTCAGCAGGCGCACGCTGGCGGGGTCTGCGACAGACCAGAACACCAGCACCAGGGGTTTGCCCCGCCACATGCCCTGGGTTTCCAGCACCTCGCCCTGCACGGTGCGGCCCCGCACCTGAGCCAGCGTGGCGGCCTGCACCGGGGCATGGAGCAGTGTCATCAACAGGGCGGCAACAACCGGCCACAGGCGCATGGGCAACACTTTAGCAGGGTAGTGGCAGCAGCACGGCAAGCCCCCTACCATCGGTGTGTCTCTTCACCATGTCCTCTTTCAAACCCCTTCGTCTAAGAACCCCTAACAAAATTGTTTTTGTTAGGGGTTCTTGCGGGCCTGGATGGCCCGCCTCGAAAACCGGAGGGTCACAGACCCGCAGGTTTTCGCGCTCGAACCGGGAATTCATTTCCCGGTTCGGCGCTAACAAAACTCCAGGGAGGGAGTTTTGTTAGGGGTTCTAAAA
>CAYJOG010000409.1:0-3138 GCA_964371695.1 uncultured bacterium | reverse complement strand
GGTCACATTTACTTCCCCAGGCGCTTCCTCTGCTTCCTTTTTAAAAACAGCACGGATTTGATGGCGCTGCACATCGGTTCCAGATGTAGTGTAAATTGAAACGAGTTCCCAGTTTTCTTTGGCGGCATTATTTATTAATTCTTCATGATCACCGGGATTTTGGTCAGCTCTTAATTCGATTACTTTATATTGATACATGAGGGCTCCTGACTAATATGATACCGCATTGTACCTCCTTATACGTTTTTCGCAAGGGCAATTTTTTTATTTACACACAACTCCTTTTTTGAGAGGCTTAAGGTAGCCGTCTAGATCCCGGAAAATAACAATTGTCATAATATGGCAAAATGATGCCAAGCCCTCTTGGTTTTTCGCCGGTTTCCATAGATTCGATGTGTTCATCCCAATCACCTACATGGGGCACCGTGGGCGGGGTTTTTCTGCAACCGGAGGTGGCGAGAGCGGCTGAGGATGCCCGGCAACGACGCGCAGCAAGAAGGGCGAAGCCCTCACCGCCCACATGCGGGATTTTTGGCCTCTGGATTGTCCGGCGAGTATCCTCATGACATGCCTGCCGGAACAGCCATTGTGATTGGGGCCAGTTCGGGGATTGGCCGGGCGTTGTGTGTGGAACTGGCGCAGGCGGGCTGGCAACTGGCCGTGACGGCGCGGCGCGAAGAAAAACTTCAGCAACTCGCCGCCGAGTTACCCGGCGGGTGTGTGGTGCGGGTGATGGACGTGGCGCACCCGGCCTCTGCGGTGCTGGTGCTGGAGGAGTTGTTCGGCACACTTAAAAACGTGGACCTGGTGGTGATCAACGCCGGTGTGGCCGGTTTGAACAAGACCCTGGATTTTGCGCTGGACGAACCCATCCTGCGCACCAACGTGGAGGGGTTCTCGGCCCTGGCGCTGGCGGCCATGCGGTTTTTCATGGCCCAGGGGCATGGGCATCTGGTGGGGGTGTCGTCCATCGCGGGCGTAAGAGGGCTGGCGGCCACCCCCGCCTATGGGGCCAGCAAGGCCTATGTCAGCAACTATCTGGAGGCCCTGCGGGCCAAGGCGAAAAAATCCGGCAAACCCATTTTTGTCACCGACATTCGCCCCGGTTATGTAGACACCCCCATGACCGAAGGCCAGAAAAACATGTTCTGGGTGGCCACGCCGCAAAAAGCCGCCCGGCAAATGCTGGCGGCCATCCACCGGCGCAAACGCATCGCCTACATCACCCGCCGCTGGTGGTTGATGGGTGTGCTTTTGCGCCACCTGCCCGCGCCGTTGTATGAAAAGTCGCAGTGAGGGCGGGGGACTGGCTCACTGGTGGGGCCCGGCCGGGCGGTTAAACTAACCCCCGTGTCTCCCGCTGTGGTGCGTTCCGCCAGACCTCTTCCCCTGCGGTGGGAACTGGCGGCCGTGTTTCTCGCGGCCTGGGGGTTGGCGCTGTGGCTGATGGCCCAGGGCATTCCCTGGGGAGACAGCCCGGAGCTTTATCTCAGCGCCGCCAAACTGGCCAACGCCCACACCACCGGTTATGGCCTGTGGCTGATGCTGGTGCATGCCTTTGGGGCGCTGCCGGTGGTGATGGTGTCGCAGGGTCTGGTGGGGCCGTTTCTGCATGGTGTGGCCGCCCTGCTGTGCGCCGCCACGGCCCTGGCCCTGGGGGTGAAGCGGCCCCACGCGCTGTTGATGGGTGTGGGCGGCGCGCTGGTGGTGACCTGGCTGGCCTCGGCCCGCGCCCTGGAGGTCTACGGTCTGGCGGTGGTGCTGATGCTGTTCATGGGCTGGTGGTGGTGTCGCCCCCGCCTGGGTGTGGGCCAGTGGGCCGCTGGGGCGGGGCTCATCTGGATTTTGGGTGTGATGCACCACGGCCTGGGGCTGATCGGCGGCTCGTTGTGGTTGCTGGGGGTGGGGCTGCTGCCTGCGGGTCGCCAGCGGTTTTTCAAGAGCCTGCCCGCCCTGCTGATGCTGGGGGCGCTGGGAACCACGGTGTGGTTGTATCACCCCCTGCGCAGCGCCGCCGCCCTGCCGGGAGCCTGGGACTGGTGCGCCCCCCGCACACCCCAAGGCATGGCTTGCCTGCTGAGTGGCGAGGGCTTCCGCAGTTTCGGCGGCTCCACGTCCCAGATGGTGGCGAATCTGGCCACCGGGGCAGGGGCTTTCTGGCCCGTGTTGCTGGTGTGGACGGGCGGGGCGCTGGCGGGCCTGCGGCTCAAGGGGCTGCCCCGTCAGCGGCTGGTGATTTCGCTGCTGCTGCTGGGTCTGGGGCTGGGGCTGAGCGCGGCCTATATGACCCGCGAAAAAGCCGCCTTCAGCGCTGTGTGGCTGGCGGTGCTGGTGTTGCCCGCCGCCCAGGGGGTGCTCACGCTGGGGCCCCGGTGGGGTGGGGTGGCCGCTGGCCTGATGGCCCTTGTGCCGGCCCTGTGGCTGGGGTTGTCGTGGCCGGGTCTGGCCAAAGACCAGGGGGGCGAAGAACTGGCCTTTCACGTGCTCAGCGGCCTGCGCGAAGACGCCGTTCTCTTGCTGGACTGGGACGAAGACCCGCAACTGCATTACCTGCTCTGGCAAGAGGCCGCCCAGGGAGACGACCGCCTGATGGCGCCCAATGTAGACGCCAAAGGCCGTTTTCTGGGGGCGCAGGGGGTGGGGCTGCCCCGTCCCGTGCAGGTGGTCTACACCTATCTGCTGCCTTTTGAATGGTATCGGGATCAGGTCAACGCCCGCGCCCGGCAACTGTGGGGCCGCCCGCTGCTGGCCCGGCGTTTTTTTGAAGGCGACTTGCCCGACAAGGGCCTGCTCACGCGGTTGATTTTCAGGGATTTCGCCGAGGAGCAGCCGGTGTATGTCAACAAGTTCGACGACCGGCTTTATCTGCAAACCGGGCCGGGGGTGTATGCCTATGTGCCCGGCCCGCTGGTGTTTCAGGTGACCCCCGTGGCGCAGGCCAGAGAAGCCCACCGCACGTTTGAAATTGACCCGCTGGCGTTTAATCAGGACCCCTCTTTGCAGGCGGCGCTTTCGCGCTTTCTCACCTATCGCGGCACGGTGCGTTATCTCGAAAAACTCACCCGCATGGCCTATTACGACTTTGACGCCGCCCTGCAGGCCGACCCGGATCGTTACGCAGCCCACTGGTATCTGGGG
>CAYJOG010000408.1:0-3152 GCA_964371695.1 uncultured bacterium | reverse complement strand
CACCCGGTCCTGCGGACCACCCTCTCCCCAGAGGGGAGAGGGAACGATGTCAGAGTGCATAAACTTGTAAAAAATGGTCTATTTCTCCGGCTCCAGAAACCCCAGAGCCAGGCGCATGATTTTGGTGAAATTGCCCTGAAACTCACCCGCGTCTATCAGGCGCTGCACGTCTGTGGCGGTGCTGGGCACCACCTCGATCTGCTCAAACTCGTCGCATTCCAGCGGCGAAGCAAATAACCCCCGCGCCAGAAAAAACGTGCCCTTGTGCTTGATGAAACCGCTGGGGTGTGTGGCCTCAAAAAGGGTTTCAAACGCCTCGGCGTCCAGGCCAATTTCTTCGCGCATTTCCCGCCGGGCCGCCTGAAGCGGCGTTTCGCCTTCTTCCACCGTGCCCATCACCACGCGCCACACGGTTTTACCTGCGGCGCTCAGATATTCCCGCGTGAGCAACAGTCGGCCTTCGTCGTCAATGGGCAGCACGCCCACGCCGGGGGGCTTCAGCACATACCAGCGTTTTTCGGTGCGGCCATCGGGCAGGCGCACGGTGGCTTCTTCCACCTTGAAAATGGGGCAGGTGTAGACGATTTCGGCGTGCAGCAGTTCTTCCACTGCCCCCAAGAATAAGCTCATAAATCTGTTTTAAAAGTCAGTCGTGGACTTTTCATGCCAATGGATAGGGTGTTGTTGCATGAATGGGTAAAGCCCTTCAAAAACTGATGTAAGCCGGGGCCGCAGGCCCCCACCGCGAACCCCCTTTGGGGGTTTGGGGGATGGCGGCTTGGGTGGTGAGGACTTTTTCATACCAATGAACATTCGGAACCGCAGGGATGTCCATTGGCATGAAATCGCTTTTAAACTGATAAAGATTGTCCCTCGCCCACAACCAAAGATTTTGCCCGGCCTGCGGCGAGGCCCTGGCCTCTGCGGGTCAAAAGTTCTGCCGCCGCTGCGGCGCGGCAATCCCCCAGGCTCCCGCCCCGCCTCCGGCTTCTGACGCTATTCCCGCACACACCTTGCCACCGCCCACTGAACCCCTGCCCCCCAGCCGCGCGCTGCCAAGCCTAGAAAACTTCAGGGTGGTGGACACGCCGGTGGACCGGGATATCCGCCGGGAAATCTTCCGTTTTTTGGCCATGGCGGCGCTGCTGTCATTGCTGGTGCTGGGCCAGCACTGGCTAAGAGCGCGGCGAAAATACAACCGGGACATGGAGAAATACCTCACCGTGGCCAAGCAGGTGATGGGGGTGTGCCTGTCGGGCGCGCCGCCCTATCTGGATAGGAACATCAACCTGTACAACCGGGGATATGACCGGGTGGAAATATGGGGAGACCTTTATTCGGTGCGTTGGGACAACGCCGCTGGACATTATTTTGCGGGCGGCGAGGTGGATTTTTTTCTGCCCGGTCAAAAAGACCCCCACACCGCCGAGTTGCGCTGCACCGTGGTGGAAACGCCTCCCCAGGCGGCCCTGGCCCTGCGGGAAGTGTGGATAGGCGCGCCGCAGACGCCGTGATTCAAAACAGTTTTTTGATCAGCCGCTCCACCTGATTGGCGGTGTCGCGGGCGGCGTCTTCCACCACGTTTCCCAGATTGCGGCCAGCGGTTTCGGTTTCGTTGCCCACGTCCTTGAACTGATCCTGAATGCCCGCCGAAAGCGTGGCCAGGGTTTGGGGCGAAAGTTCCGGCTGGCTCACCGTGCCCCCCACCCGCAGGCGAAACTCCATCTGACGGCCTTTGTCTTTGAGCAGCGGGGCCAGAAACACCCGTGCGCCCTTCAGCACCCTTTTGCGCTCCAGCCGGGCCTTGCCCGACAAATCCAGCGCGCCGTCCAGCCCCACCCGGCCCGACAGGTCCAGCCCCATGGGGGCGCTCTGAAAAAACAGGCGCGACAGGTTCACGCTGCCGTCTTTCAGTTCGCCCCGCGCCTCGGCCAGGCTCACGGCCAGGGGCGGCCCGCCCACTGTCAGGCCCAGCACCCGCCCGCCGGTGAGCGTGACGCCCCCCCGGCCCGTCAGCCCCGGCAGGTCCGACGGATTCCCCTCGGCGCTCACCTCGCCGGTCAGTTCACCCGCCAGGTCTTTGGCAAAGGGCCAGGGCAAAAACGCCGCCACACTCTGGAGGGGAAAATTCTTGACCGAAACCGCCGTGCGGCCCCGTACACAGGGCAAGTTCGCGGCGGCGACGCCGCCTGCCGCAGGTATTGGCCGCTGGCAGGAAAGCGTCAGGCGCGCCTCGCCCCTTCCACCACGGGCGATCAGTTTTTGGATGGTGACTGCCCGCGGACTGAGGGCAAAATCCACCTGGGCGGCCAAGGGTACACTGCGCCCCCGGCGAACACCCTTCAGGTCAAAACGCCCCCGCAGGCCACCTCCGTCGCTCTTGAGTTGCCCCCGTAGCGTGCCGCCGGTGGGCAGCGCCCAACCCGGCAGCGGCGTGAGCCAGCCCAAGGGCACGAGCTTCACAGCCTCGGTCACGGGATACCCCCCCACGGTGAGTTGAAACCGGCTGGCGCTCCAGCCCCTGGGGGTGAGTTGTGCCCTGAGGCTGATTTTCTGCCCCCTGTCGTTCACCTCGGCATCAATCGGCAGCCTGCCGGGCAACTGATCCAGGCGGGTATTCAACTGGCGAACGTTTTGCGTGAGGTGCAGCACAGGCCGCTGGGTGTGGTCTTCCACCACCAGCCTCAGGCCCTTGACCGAGAGATGCCGCAGGCCCACGGCTGGTTCCTGGGGTTTGCCCTGGGCCAGCAGGCCCGCGATGTTCCACACCCCTTTTTCATTACGTCGCAGATACACCGACACACCACTCAGCGACAGGCTTTCCAGACGGCGGGGGGCCAGCAGCAGATCCCTGGCGTGGGCCTGTATCACCAGCCGCCGGGCGGTGAGCACGGGGCGGTTCTGTTTGTCTTTCAGCGCCACGCCACGGGCCTCCAACCCCAGGGGCCAGCGCAGCCAGAGCGCCTGGGTGCTGGCCTTCAGTCCGCAGCAGTTCATCAGGGCGTTGTCCACGATGCCTTCGAAAGGCAACAGTCGGTGACCCAGGGAACCCAGAAATCCCCCCACAGCGCTGAGCACCACCAGCACAAGAGTTCTTGGGTCAAGCATTATTCAGATGTATCTGCATTTGTCCGGTTTGGCAAGGGCAGAGG
>CAYJOG010000407.1:0-3165 GCA_964371695.1 uncultured bacterium | reverse complement strand
GTGCAGCACCCAGATGAAAAAGTCAGGCAAGGGGGCCGCCCCCCCTGCCCTGCCCTGGGGGGCGGGATTATCCGTTGTGGAAGGCGTTTCGCCCGGCATATACCGCGCTCGTCCCCAACCGCTCTTCAATGCGCAGCAGTTCGTTGTATTTGGCCACCCGTTCGCTGCGGGCGGGCGCGCCGGTCTTGATCTGCCCAGCCCCTGTGGCCACCGCCAGCGAAGCAATGAACACGTCCTCGCTCTCGCCACTGCGGTGGCTCACCATGCAGGTATAACGATGTTTGGCCGCCAGGGCCATGGTGTCCAGGGTTTCGCTCAGGGTGCCGATCTGGTTGAGCTTCACCAGCACACTGTTGGCCACGTCTTTGGCGATGCCCGCATTCAGTCGCGTGATGTTGGTGACAAACAGGTCATCTCCCACCAGTTGCAGCATTTTCCCCATGCGGCGTGTCATCAGGCCCCAACCGTCCCAGTCTTCTTCTCCCAGGCCGTCTTCGATGGAAAGGATGGGGAAACGGGAAAGCCAGTTTTCGTAAAGGTCCACCAGTTCCTCGGCGCAGAGCGCCAGGCCTTCTCCCTCCAGCACATATTTGTCGTCCTTGAGAAACTCGGTGGAGGCGGCGTCTATGGCCAGGGCAATGTCGTCTCCGGGTTTGTATCCCGCTGCCACAATGGCCTCCATGATGAGTTCCAGCGCCTCGGTGTTGTTTCTCAGATTTGGGGCGAAACCGCCTTCGTCGCCCACACCGGTGCTCAGGCCGCGTCCATGCAACACTTTTTTGAGGCCGTGATACACCTCCACCCCCATGGCCAGAGCTTCCGAGAAACTCGCCGCACCCACCGGGGCAATCATGAATTCCTGAAAATCCACCGAGTTATCGGCGTGTTTGCCGCCGTTGAGGATGTTCATCATGGGCACCGGCAGCAGGTTGGCCCCCGGACCACCCAGGTATTGATAAAGGGGCAGACCGGCCTGGATGGCCCCCGCCTTGGCCACCGCCAGAGAGACGGCCAGGATGGCGTTGGCCCCCAGCTTGCCTTTGTTGGGAGTGCCGTCCAGCCCCAGCAGGGTCTGGTCAATCAGGCGCTGCTCGAACACGGGCAGGCCCTCCAGGGCGGGTGCAATGACCTCTTTGACATTGGCCACGGCCTTGAGCACGCTTTTGCCGCCATATTGAGCGCCGCCGTCCCGCAGTTCCACGGCTTCGTGTGTGCCGGTGCTGGCGCCGCTGGGCACAATGGCGCTGGCGCTGATGCCGCTGGTGAGCAGCACTTCGGCTTCAACGGTGGGGAAACCCCGGCTGTCCAGCACCTGCCGGGCGTGTATGGTTTGCAACTGGCTCATGGTGACCTCTTTGAAAATAAGCCTTGAAAAATCCGGCCACAGGATAGCAGCAAAACCGGTTTCAGGCCTGGGGCGGTGAGGTGGGTGCAGTCTCGGCATCCGCTGGTGGTTTCTCCGGTTTTTTCACGACCACACTCTGTCCCAGAAAGTCGGCCAAGTGCCGCTTTTGGCGTCCCAGGAACATGAGCAGCACCATCAACCAACTGAACAGGCCAAACACCAGCGCCCCGCTCCACAAAAAAGCGACACCCCAAAAGTCAATGTTTTCCTGCATCATGGTGATGACCCAGCGGCTCCAACCCACCGCCAGCACCGAAAAAAACATCCAGCACAACATGCCCGACAACCCCACAAACCGCCAGAACCCCCGCCACAACCCCAGGCGCTGGCCGCCAGAGCGGCGCACCTGAAGGCCCATGGGCCACTTGCCCAGGTCAGTGCCGAACAACCCCCAGGCGGGCACAAAATAAATCAGCGCCCCCAGCAGGGGCATCCAGGGTTTGAAATAAAGCCCCCAGCTCCCGGCCAGCGTTTTGTCTTTGGCCAGTGTGAGTTCTCCCGCCACCAGCAGCAGGCCGCTGAGCAGCAGCACCACCAGCAGGTTGACACCAAAAGCCGCCAGACGCATGGCGGGCAAAAAGCCGGTGGCCTTCACCCACAAAAACCCCCGCACCAGATATCCCTGGGGGCCAATCAGATACCACCTGGCGCGCAGTGCTCTCTGTCGGATTTTCTGGCGGAACTGTTTTTGCTCCGTTTCGTGAATCCGCCGCTGGGTCTGCTCGGATTCATAACAGGTCAAGCACAACGCCCGGCCCAGGGCGTTGGTTTTGCAGGCGGGACAAAAAGGCGCGCCACAGGCGGTGCAAAAACCGGTGGACTCGTTAGAGGGGTGCAGTTTGCACTGGGGCCTGCGCCGGGGCGCACCACCGGCGGGCAGCGGAGCGATGGGCGCTTCGGGACCAGCCATAAACCTGAGTCTATCGGTTTATGATGGCAACATGGCTTGGAATCCCGATGTGTATCTTCGTTTTCAGAAAGAACGGGAACAGCCCGGCCTGGATTTGCTGGGGGCGCTGGCGCAGGACAGGACGCCGGACAACATCGCCGATCTGGGCTGCGGGGCGGGCAACCTGGCCCATAGTCTGCAACAGAAATTTCCCCAGGCCCATCTGCTGCTGGTGGATTCCTCTCTCGAAATGCTTGAAAAATGCCGTGGACTTTTGCCCGCTGCGGCCATCCAGAACGCCGACCTGAACACCTGGGTTCCCCCCCAGGGCCTGGACCTGATTTTTTCAAACGCCACCGTACACTGGCTGGAAAAACCGGTGGAAGTCCTCGATCGCTGGCTGGCCTGCCTGAAACCCGGCGGACAGTTGGCCGTGCAGGTGCCCGACAACTTCGAGGCCCCCGCCTATCAACTGGTTGTGCAACTGCTCCGGCAACTTCCCCAGGCGGACACCCTGTTGCTCCACCTGCCCCGCCCTCCCCTGCCGTCGCCGGAAGACTGGTTGTTGTGGCTGCAAAACCGCAGTGCCGAGGCCCGTGTGTGGCGCACCACCTATTACCACCTGCTCGCCGGCGAAAACGAAGTGTTGACCTGGCTGGAGGGCACCACGCTCACCGCCGTCAAAACCTGTTTTGCTGCCGCAGACTGGGAGGTCTTCCGCCACACCCTGGGCGAGGCGTTGAAAAAGACCTTCCCCGCAGACGCACAACGCCGCGTGGTGTTTCCATTCCGGCGGTACTTTTTTGTGGTCAGGGTTTAGAGCAAATTCATGTTTGACGTAGACAGGTGGCGGGGCCAGTCCTTGCCCTCT
>CAYJOG010000406.1:0-3191 GCA_964371695.1 uncultured bacterium | reverse complement strand
CCCCATGAGTTCCAAAAAGAAAATCACGCGAGACGACATTCGCCAACTGGCGGGCAAGGGGGCCGGGGGCGACAACCGGGCGGTGGATGAACTGCTCAACCTGGCCGGGCGTGTGGACCCGGTGCTGCTGCCCTTTGTCATCAAGGGCCTGGGCGAAATCAAAAGCCGCGAGGCGTTTCATGGCCTGCTGGAGCTGATGGCCGAGCGCAACATGAAGGACCTGGCCCGGTATCTGGTGAAGATGGTGCTGAGCAAGGAGGGCTACCTGCAAAGGCAGTTTTTGCTGGAGGCCCTGGGCCAGAGCAAAGACGAAGACGTGTTGCTGTTTCTCGTCTCATTGGTGGGCAAGTGGCGGCTGGCAGAGGCCGAGGAAACCCTCATCACCCTCTATGGCCAGGAGCAGACCCCCGAAGTGAAAGGGGCAATTCTGGCGGCCCTGGGGCAGATGGGCACAGAAATTTGCCTGCCCACACTCAAGGACGCCCTGCACGGCAAAAGTGATTTTCTCATCTACAACGCCACCCAGGCCATGTGGCGGGTGGGCCTGCGCATCGCCACCTATCCCCTGCTGGCAGGCATCCGCAAAGGAGAACAGGGCGGCGGCCTGGAGGCGCTTTCCATGGAGAGCTACATGCAGGGAGAAGACGCCCTGCCCGCCCTGGTCGAGCAATATCGCACCAAGCGGCCCGAAGAACGCCAGATGGTGCTGGATTCCCTCATCAAGATTGGCCGCCCCGCCGTGCGCCACCTGCTGGGGTTTCTGGCCGACAGCGACGAAAACCTGCGCATATTGGCCGCCACACAACTGGGTTATATCGGCGACGAAGAATCGGTGGACCACCTCATCGCCGCCATGGACACCCCCAGCGAAAACACGCGTTTCACGGTGATCGAGGCCCTGGGCAAAATCGGCCACCCCAAGGCGGTGCCCGTGGTGGTGAGCGCCCTGGACGACCCCAGCGAACAGGTGCGCACCGCCGCCTATCAGGCCCTCTACAACCTGGACCCCAAAGCATTTTTTGATCACGCCCTGGAAAAACTGCCCCGCGAGGCCAGCCGCCTGGTGCTGTCGGGTTTTACCCGCGTGATTGAAGACAGCGTGGTGCCCCAGGGCCTGGAGACCATCGCCGAACACCTGGAAAAATCCCTGCCGGGCCGCGCCCGCGAGCGCCTGCGGGGCGTGCTGCAACTGGGACACAAAGAATCCGCCGAGGACACCTGGGGGCATTTTCTGCAAAAATGGATGGTGCTGTTGACCGACGACCAGCAGGGCTTGGCGGGCATAGAACGCCTGCTGGAAAAAATGATCGCCTTCTCAAAAACCGCCCCCGGTGCGGGCGGGGCCACCGAGCCGCTCAAAGTGGCGCTGCGGCAGTTGCGCCGCCACCGCCCGGTGCTGGAAAAAGCCCCCGGCCTCACGCGGGAGTTCAATCAGGCCGTGGCGCACTTTTTGCAGACCCTGGTGAGCGGCGACAACAAAGAAGCCGCCCACGAACTGAACGAAGCCCTCAAGCGCTTGGTGCCTTAGTTCATTTTGAAGAAATTTACGCACTCCAGCATCGTTCCCTCTCCCCTATGGGTGCTCTGTAGAAAGGAGAGGAGGTAGGGGGCGATCTGCTGTTCGATTAACAGGCGCAGTATGGCAAAAAATCGTGCGTAAACTTACACAAAATGAACTAAATATCACGCCACCGGCACAAATTCTGCCCAGCCCCGGCGGCGGACATATTCGGCAAAAACACCCTCGCACACCACGTTGTGGCGGCAACGGGCGCAGTCCTCGGTTTTGACTTTTTCCTGCTCCACGTCCCAGTGAAAATCCTTCAGGCCGCCGCCCTCTTCGCGGGTGAGGCGCACTTCTTTTTTCAGACGGTAATTCAGCGCCCCGTCTGTTTCGTCCAACACGCAGGCGGGCAGATCACACACCGCCATCAGCGCGCCACGCGCCTTGCCCCGCCGCACGGCCTCGTTCACATAAGGCGCCACGGCGGACATGTCCGGCACCACCTCGTCAAAATCCCGATGAGCGCTGCCGATGATGCGGGGAAAAAACACGTGAATGCGCCCCACCCCCAGGTCCATCAGCATGTCCACCGTGTCCGGGAAAAGTGCGTAGTTCAGACGGTTGAGAATGGTGTTGGTATAAAGCGGCAACTGAAAGCTGTGACGCGCCTGGGGAAAACGCTCGCCAAAAATATCGAGGATATTTTTGATGCCCGCCTTTTTTTTGGCCAGTGAACCAGGGTGCCGGGTGATGGCGGTTTCGGTTTCGTCGTCGCAGGAATGAATGGACACAGTGATTTTGGTGACACCGGCGTGGATGATGCGCTCGGCCAGTTTGCGGTTCATGAAGTTCTGGCCGTTGCTGATGACGTGAATGCCGTCAAAGCCAAGTTCCACACCTTTTTGAATGAGCTGGGGCAGGTCTTTGCGCAACGTCGGCTCCATGGCGCTGAACTCCAGCCAGTTGGCCCCGCCCGCGAACTCCTGCTCAATGCGCTGAAGCACTTCTTCGGTGCCGAACTGGCCAATGGTGCTGGGCTGGTTGGAGCAGAACACGCAGTTGTTGTTGCACACCGGCTGAATGGAAAAATCCACACTCTTCACACCGGCGTCGCGCACCAGACCAAACACTTTCTGCGCCGAGGCCGGATGCACCCGCTGGTCGTTTTTTTGAATGAGCGGCACCAGAAAACGCAGCAGGCGGCGGGCTTCTTCACTCACCTGCCCCTCCACCGAAAGGTTCAGGTTGCGCGACCGGGCCAGGCAGTCCTGCTGATCATTGCGCGGGCCAAGCAGCAGAAACCAGGTCAGCTCCCCCGGTTTTTCAAAAGCAATCCGCACCCGCCCGGCAGGCTCTGGCAACGCCATGCGCCAGCCGCCCGGCAACCCGGCCCCCGGCGGCAGAGGATGCAGCAACAACGCGAAATAACGCTCCACCAGCCGGGTGTCCTTCATGCCCGTCGCCGCCACAGCCATGCCAAAACATTACCGGGTTTTTGCGCCAAAGCCCAAAAATGAGGAGATTCCGCACTTAATGGCGGTTTCCCGTTGTTGTGGCTTACAAACCTGTGGTGGGGACTCCGTCCCCACACCCCTGCCGGGAGGGCCGCTGCCCTCCCGGACCCACCTTGTGTGGCGGTTCCTGACAGGTTGAGGCCACCCCAGGCCGCACTTCGTGCGGCCATGGC
>CAYJOG010000405.1:0-3199 GCA_964371695.1 uncultured bacterium | reverse complement strand
GGTGACGGAGTTTCTGGCCGCCGCGCAGGAGGTGGTGGTGGTGACCAACCCCGAACCCACCGCCATGATGGACGCCTACAGCCTGATGAAACTGGTGGCCGCCCAGGGCGCGGGCCAGCGGTGGTATCTGCTGGTGAACATGGCCCTGAGCGAAGACGAAGCCAGCACCACGGCCAAATCGCTCATCAAGGCGGCGGGCAAGTTTCTGGGTCAGGACGTGTCTTATCTGGGCTGGCTGCCCCGCGACAACGAAGTGCCCCCCGCGGGGCCCCGCCCGCCCCCGTGGGTAGCCGCCCCCCCCGGCTCCACCGTCACCCGCCGACTCAAGGAACTGGCCCGCTCCCTGGACCAGAACACCCCCTCTGACCCCCGCACCACGCTGAACGCCTTTCAGCGGTGGCTGCACCTCATCCGCTTCCGCACACTGAAAGGAGATTAGCCGATGGCATGGGAAAACCTGAAACCAGGACAACGCGCCGAAATCAAACTGCAACAGGGCATGGAGAACATTCCCTTTGTGAGCAAGGTGCTGGTGGTGCAGGAAAAAGCCATTGGTCTGGCGATGCCCACGTCCAAGGGGGCCATGGAGCTGCTGCGGCCCCAGGCCAACATAGACGTGGAAATCGCCGGTGACGACAACCTCTTCCGGTTCAGCGGCCCCATCATCGGGCGCAAGTCCAGCCCCGAACAGATGCTGGTGATGAGCCGCCCCGAAAAGGGCCGTCTGCAGGCCCTGCCCAAACGCAATTTTTTCAGCATGGACATTTCCATTCCCGTTGAAATGCGCGTGATGAAAGACCACCTCACACCCATCACCGAATACAAAAAAGCCTTTACCAAAGACCTGAGCGGCGGCGGCTGCATGGTGGTGCTGGACAAACCCCTCACCAAGGGCACGCTGGTGGAAATCCGCATGCAGTTGCCCCCCGGCAGCCACGACGAGGCCAGCCTGCTGGGCGAGGTGATGATCCACAAGGTGCGCCACGAAGATGACCGGGAACTGCACGACCTGGGCGTGAACTTCACCATCATCGCCGAACCTGACCGCGACAAGATCATCGCCTTCATCAACAACAAACTCAGCGAGATGCGCCGGAAGAATAAAATCTGACCCATGACCTGTTTGCCCCCTTCGCCAAATCATGATTTGGCCCAATGGCCCCCTTGTTAGACTGATCCCCATGGAGCAGGCGCCCTTGATTCGTGTTTTGGTGGTGGATGACAGCGCCTTCATGCGCAAGGTGATTGGCGACATGGTGGCGTCTGAGCCTGGCCTGAGCGTGGTGGGGCGCGCCAGAAATGGTGAAGAAGCCCTCAGTCTTGCCCGCAAGCTGCAACCCGACGTCATCACCCTGGACGTGGAAATGCCCGGCATGAGCGGCCTGGAGGCCCTGAAGGTGATCAGCGCCGAAAAACTGGGCCGTGTGCTGACCACCGAAGGGGCCGAAACCACGCTGGAGGCCCTGGACAACGGGGCTTATGACTTCATCCCCAAACCCAGCGTGGGGGTTTCGCTGGACATGGACAAGGTGCGGGAGCAGTTGGTGGAGAAAATCCGCATGGCCCCCAGCATCAATCTGGACAGCCCCCGCGCCGCCCCATCCACGCCCAGGGCCTTTGTCAAACCCCCCTCAGCCCCCAGGGCCACGGGCATCATCAACCGGCTGGTGGTCATCGGCACCTCCACCGGCGGCCCCAGGGCGCTCAAAATCCTGTTGCCCGCCCTTTCTCCGGCCGATCCGGCTGCTTATCTGGTGGTGCAGCACATGCCAAAGGGTTTTACAACCAGTTTGGCCCAAAGACTGGACAAGGATTGCGCCATCGAGGTGGTTGAGGGAGAATCCGGTCTACCGCTTCTCCCAGGCCGTGCTATTGTTGCACCCGGCGGATATCACATGCGCCTCAAACCCGACAACACCGTGGAAACCTTTGTGGGTCAACCCCTTAACGGGGTCATGCCTGCTGTGGACATCACGCTGTCTGCCGCGGTGGACCACTTCGGGGCCGATGTCATCAGCGTGGTGCTGACGGGCATGGGCAAAGACGGCACCCAGGGCAGCCGCCGTGTGCGCGAGGCGGGGGGCTACGTGCTCTCTGAAACCGCCGAGACCGCAGTGGTTTATGGCATGCCCCGCAGCGTGTGGGAAGAAGGCGTCTCCCACGAACAACGTCCCATTCACGAGATGGCTGGCCGGTTGCACGAACTGACCACCCAGCCAGCACGAAAAGGAGCACCCCGTGCGCGTTGAATACGTTAATCCCTTTGTTGTCAGCGCTCTTTCGGTGTTTCGCAAAAGCGTGAACGTGCCTGCGAGTCAGGGCAAGCTGGGCCTCAAGTCCAGTCCCTATCCGAGCCAGGACGTGACCGTGGTGGTGGGCATCACGGGCATGGTGCGCGGCCAGGTGCTCTTTTGCATGAAAATGGACACGGCCAAGTCCATCGCCAGCGCCATGATGCTGGGTCTGGCCGTGGAAGAGTTTGACGAAATGGCCAAAAGCGCCGTGTGCGAGTTGGCGAATATCGTCACCGGCAACGCCTCCATCGAGCTTTCCAACGCCGGGTTCATCTGCGACATCACGCCCCCCACCCTGCTCACCGGCCACGACGTGAGCATTTCCACCGTGGACATCCGCACCCTGGTGGTGCCCATTCGCAGCGAGTTGGGTGAAGTGGAAATCAATATCGCCCTGAAAGAGAAAGGGACCTGACATGGACAATGACACCAGTCAATACATGAGCATGTTCGCAGATGAAGGCCGCGAGCATCTTCAGGTGATGAACCGCTGCCTGCTGGAGCTGGACGCAGGCCGTGTGGATGACACCCTCATCAATGAAATTTTCCGCGCCGCCCACACACTCAAGGGCATGTCCGCCACCATGGGTTTTCAGCCCATCGCCGAACTGTCCCACAACCTGGAAAACCTGCTGGACCAGCTCCGCAACAAAACCCGCACCCTGACGCCGGAAATGGTGGAACTGCTGTTCAAGGGCAGCGACGTGCTTGGCGAAATGGTGGAAACGGCAGTGGCGGGCGGCGAACTGACCCGCGCCCTGGATCTGGAAGAAATGGTGAAACGGCTGGTGGATACCCCCGAAGGCGGCCATGCCCCCGCAGGTGAGCCGGGGCCTGCGCCTGCATCCATGGCACCCCCCGCACCAGCCCTCCCCCCTGCCGCATCAGCCGCCGCTGCCACTGAT
>CAYJOG010000404.1:0-3202 GCA_964371695.1 uncultured bacterium | reverse complement strand
GTGACAGTCTGGCCGCTCACACTTTCGGTGATCAACACGCCCTGAAAGATGAAACAGGGAATGCAGAGCAGGGTGGGGTTGTCGAAGGTGTGCAGAAACTTGAGCGCCAGGGCCTGGGGCATCATGCCGTGCTGAAGCAGCAGCACCAGTCCCAACAGCGCCACCAGCAAAAAAAGCGGCAGGCCGCTGAAAAACAGAAAGGCTCCCAGGCCAGCGAACAGGCCGGGATTCATGGGGCCGCCCCTGGGGGAGAAGGCTTATCAAAAGAAATCGGATCGGGTTTGACCTCGTGCTGGGTGAAGACGTGCAGGAAAAAGTGCAGCCCCATCAGCGCCATGGCCAGCACCAGGGCCAGACTGGCGTAACGCATGGGCACGTCGCTGCCGGGCTTTTTGAGCCAAAACTGTGAAACCTGTTGGTTAACGCCCAGCCTGGCCCGCCACCCCCCGGCGCACCGCGCCGACGCCCCCAGCAGCACCGCGCGGCGATACCATGGGCGCAGGGTGGGGCCGAGCAGGCGCTCGATGGTGTCCACCCGCAGATGCTCGGCGCGGGCTGCCGCCAGTGCGCCCCCAAAGGTGAGCAGATAAAGCATGGTGAGCTGACCCCAAGGCCCGGCGTTGGCCAGTTGTGTTTCCAGCAGTCCCTGGGGCCAGCGGCTCGCGAGCAGGCCGTGCAGCCAGTCCAGCACCAGCAGGGCCGCCAGCCCCAGCAGGCATAGGCCGCTGAGCACCGCCCAGCACCAGCAAAGCCCCCGCTCCAGCATTTTCAGCCAATGGCCCGCCCTGGCCAGCATTCGCACATGATGCCATGAATGCCGCCGGGGTTTCAGGATGTGGAGGTTCTGAGTCGCCAGTATTCGTGGATCAACTGGGACACTTCATAGGCGCAGGTGCCACAGCCCCCGGCCGCGCCGCATCGGTCGGTCACCTGCTCCACTTCTCTCAGGCCGTGACGGGCAATGAGGGTGGTGATGACGTTTTTGGGCACACCCATGCAATAACACACCATGTCACGTGCTTCTTCGTCCACTTCATCACTCACAACCTGATGTTACTCCCCCGTTTTGAGGGTCGGGTGCGGAATTTTCTTGAATCCCCCAAGCCCCTTGGCAAACCTGGGCACTGGTGTGGGGTGGGTTTCCAACTGGCCAAAGCTGTTTTCCAGGAAATGCACGATGGCGTCATAACCCCGTTCGCGGGCGATGTCGGCGGGGGTGCGGCCCTTGGCGTCCATGGCGTGCAGGCCCATGCCGTCTCCGGCCAGCATGCGCACGGTGATGAGATAGCCGTAATAAGCCGCCATGTGTATGGGCAACATGCGCTGGCGATTGGGCACCAGGGGGCTGGCCCCTGTCGCAAGCAAAAAATACACCACCTGTTTGTTGCCCTTGGCCGCCGCCAGATGCAGGGGGGTGTTGCCCTGCTCGTCAGCTTCGTTCACCTTGGCCCCGTGCCGCACCAGCTCCGTCGCCTCTTCCAAGTCTCCTTTGATGGCAGCTTCACACAGGGCGTTCATGGGTGAAAAACCATTGTAAACAAAGCAGATTGGATGGCCAAGAAGTTAGCCCGCTATCCGCAACACGGCGTCGGTCAGCACCTGACTGCCCCAGGCCAGGCCGTCCACCGGAATCCGCTCGTCAATGCCGTGGAACATCTCGCCATAATTCAGTCCCCGCAGCGGGTCCAGCATCACCGGGGCAAAGCCATAACAGATGGCCCCCAGGCGGCTGAAATATTTGGCGTCGGTGTAACCGGGGGCCATGTAGGCGGTGGGGATGGCCCCGTGGTGGTGGTCTTTCACGCATTTGGTGAGGGTGCGGAACACGTCGTTGTGGGTGTCGAACTCCAGGGGCGGCAGTTCGTGTATCAGTTCAAAGGTCAGGTCGTTGCCCAGCATGGCCTTGAGTTCACGGATCAGGCTCTGGGCGTCCTGCCCCGGCAGCGTGCGGCCATCCAGCACCACCGACACCTCGCTGGGAATCACGTTGGCGTTGCTGCCGCCACTCAGGGCCGTGGGCGTGGCGGAGTTGCTCAGAAACACCTTGAACACGTTGGCGGATTTTTTGTCGGGCATGAGGTTTTCGAGAATCAGGTCGCTCACGCCCGGCGTGGTGAGAGCCTTGAGCGCCAGGTTTTTGGGAAAAGCCATGTGGCTGCTGAGGGCGTCTATGAATACCCCCACGGTTTTGACCTTGTGTTGGGGCAGGCGGGTTTTTTCAATCTTTTTGAGCGCGTCAGCCAGTTTGTACACCGCCATGTCCTCGTGGGGCATGGAGCCGTGACCGGGGCGTCCGGTGGCTTTCATTTTCATCCAGGCGATGCCTTTTTCGGCGGCCTCGATGGGGTAAAACCACTTGCCGTCCATCACCTGCGAAAAACCGCCGCCTTCGCCCAGCATGTATTCCGCCTTCACCAGGTCGGCGTGGTGGTCCACCACATATTTGCTGCCAAACTCGCAGGCGATTTCTTCGTCGGGCACGGCGCAATAAATCAGGTCGCGCTTGAGTGTCATGCCTTTTTCCGACACATGGCGCAACACCCCCAGGGTCATGGCCAGAAAGTTTTTCATGTCAATGGCCCCACGGCCCCAGATGCAGCCTTCGTGGATTTCGCCCCCAAAGGGTGGGTGGGTCCACTCGGCGGGGTTGGCGGGCACCACGTCCATGTGCCCCGCCATGAGCAGGGGCGGCTTGCTGCCGTCTCCTTTGAGGCGAGCCACCACCGCTTTGCGTTTGGGCGCGGTCTTGATGAGCCGGGCCTCGACGCCAAACTCCTTCAGCCAGTCCGCAATCTGCACGGCGCAGTGTTCTTCGTCGCCGGGCGGGTTGGTGGTGTCGATGCGAATCAGCGCCTGAAGGTCTTTGGCAATGCGGTCTTCTTCGTGACGGGTGAGCGGTTTGTGGGTCGACATGGGGGAAGTTTAGCAGGGGGGCGTTGATGGCCCCAGCAGGCTGGTTATGTTAATGATTGCAGGGGCTTCGCCCCCGCACCCCCACCGGGGGAACAGCGGTTCCCCCGGACCCCCAGAACATGGCGGTTCCTGACAGGTTGCGGCCACCACGCGGGCTTTGCCCGCCTCGTCTCCACGGGAGCGCCCCAGCCGGAAGACAATCCACTCAAAATTTGAATCTGCTGGAGAAATCGATTGTCTTCCGGCTGGGGCGCTCCCGTGGAGCCATGGCCGCACGAAGTGCGGCCTG
>CAYJOG010000403.1:0-3211 GCA_964371695.1 uncultured bacterium | reverse complement strand
GGTGATGACTGCGGCGTTGCCGATGGCCATGACCACGATCATGGTTTCGCCCATGGCGCGCCCCAGGCCCAGCAGCCAGGCCCGGCCAATGCCGCTCACGCTGGCGGGCACCACCACGCGCAGAATGGTCTGCCAGCGGTTGGCCCCCAGGGCGTAGCTGGCGTGGCGCAGGTCCTGGGGCACGGCCCGCATGGCTTCTTCACTGAGGGTGGCCACCATGGGCAGGGCCACCACGCTCACGCCGATTGCCCCCACCAGGGCGTTGAGGCGCGTGGCTTTATAAATCCAGTCCAAATAAAGAGGCAGGGCGTCGGGGTTGAGCGCGCCGGTTTCAATGCTTTTTTCCACCATGGTTTGCAGGGGCTGCACCCAGGCCCACAGCAGGCTTGAGAGCACCACCAGACAGAAAAATCCGATGACCACCGAGGGAATCGAGGCCAGCATTTCCAAAGCCGGTTTCACGATCTCCCTGAGCCACCGGGGGGCCAGCTCGCTCAAAAAAATGGCGCAGCCCGTGCCCAGAATGCCCGCCAAAAAAGCGGGGGGCACGGCCACCAGCAACGTGCCGCACACCAGGGGCAAAAACGACAGTTTGGGCACATCGCCGTTGGCCTGCCACGTATGCATGAAAATCTTTTTTCCGGTTTCCCAGTCTTCGTCCCAGTGGCCCAGAAAACGGCTCAAGTCGCCCACCAGGTCAAACGCGGCGTAACCCTCTTTGAAGATGAACATGAAAATGAGAAACAGCAGGCTCAGCACCATCAGGCCCGTGGTTTTCAGCCCGGCTTCCATGAGCTTTTCCAACATTTTTTCAGAGGTGGAGCGGCCCGGAAAAAGCAGCCTGGCGGCCCGGCCCGGCGGCACGGACACCGCAGGCCCCGCGCCGGCATCGGCCGGGGCATGGCGGGTCACGCTCAGGGTCTGGCTGGCGAGTTCTCCATCCATGATGGCTCAGGGGCCTTTCTTTTTGACCGGCATGGGCACGTAGTCGGATTTGTCCGCCAGTTTCTGGCCTTCGGGGCTGAGGATAAAGCGGAGGAACTTCAACTCGTCGGCGCTGGGGTTGCCCGCCTTGAAAACATAAAGGTAGCGGCTGATGGGGTAGATGCCCTTCCACACGCTGGGGAAATCCACCTTGCCGTTTTTGATGGGGTTGACGGCGGGTTTGCCGGGGGCAAGACCAATGGGCAGCACCTTGAGAGATTTCTGTTTGGCGAAATAACCCACGCCGCCAAAGCCGATGCCCTTGGGGTCTTTGCTCACGGCCTGACCCACTGAGGCGGTGCCGGGCATGGTCTGGCAGTCGGGGGCGTAGTCCTTGTTCTCCAAAACGTGTTCCTTGAAAAAGGCATAGGTGCCGCTGTTGGCTTCGCGGCAATAACGCACAATGCGCCCCGGTTTGCCGCCCACCTGCCGCCAGTCGTTGATCTGGCCGGTGTAAATGCCCAAAAGCTGGCGCACGGTGAGGCTTTTGACCGGCGCGGATTTGGCGTTCACCACAATGGCCAGGGCGTCCATGGCCACCTTGTAGCCGTGCAGCTTGCGGCCGCCTTTTTCGATGGTGGTTTTTTCTTCGGGTTTGATGTCGCGGCTGGCGTTGGCCAGGTTGGTGGTGTTGTTCATGAGCGCGGCGATGCCCGTGCCGCTGCCCCCGCCCGTCACGGTCACCTTGATGGCTGGGTTCTTTTTCATGAAGGCTTCGGCCCAGAGTTGCGAGAGCATCACCATGGTGTCAGAGCCTTTCACCGTGATGGCTGCGGCCTGGGCGCTGTGAACGCTGCCAGTGAATGCTGCCGCCAACAGGGTGACGGAGAGGGGTTTGAGGAACTTCATGGGGCCTCCTGAGCCGGTTTTTGTCCGGTCCAGTGTGGCAAGGGTTTGTTAGAGGATTGTTAAGGCCGGGGACTGCGGGCTTTTTGGGGCCTGCCCAAATCCAGTTCCATTTGAATGCCCCCGGTGAGGCTCACCTGCCGTTTGCGCACGTCGGCCACAAGGTGGCTGGCCGAGAGAAAACCCGCAGGGCCGTTCACCTTCACGGGCTGGTCGCAGCGCACCTGACGGGTTTTGGGGAGATAACGCAGATAGGGGGCCGTGATGGTGGTGTGGGCCTCCAGAAACTCGGCCCGCACGCCGCCGGTGAGCGCCAGCACCCGGCTGTCGGTGGCATAGGCTGCTTTGGGGGCCTTGATGCGCAGGGTGGGGGTGTCGCCGTCAAAAAAGGACACGTCCACCCGTTTGAACAACACGGTTTTGTCGTCGGGCTGGCTTTCGATGCGCTCGCCCTTCAGTTCCCAACGTTTCTGGTTGTCCTGATATTCCCGCAGCAGGGGTTCTTCCACCGTCAGGCGGGGCAGGTTATCCATGATTTTCTTCTTCACGGCTTTCTGGGCTTTTTCTTTGAGGGTGGGGGCGGGCTGGTTTTTGCGGGCGCACTGCGCCAGCGGCAAAACCAACAGCACCGGCAACAGCAGTGCAAAAAGTCGGTTCACCACCAGCCCTTGGCCATCGCCAGCCATTCCAGCACCTCCCGCACCGCGCCCCGGCCGCCGTGGGCGCGGGTGAGGCGGTGCGCCCGCCGCCGCACACCCGCCGTGGCGTTGCCGGGGCCGATGAACAGGCCCACCATGTCCAGCACCGCCAGGTCGTTCACGTCGTCTCCCAAAAAGGCCGTGTGTTTCAGGTCCAGGCCGTGGCGGCGGGCGTGGTCCTGCAACGTGGCGGGTTTGTCTTCGATGCCCAGATAGAGGTTTTCCTGGGGAATCCCCACCTCGGCGGCCCGCAGGGACACCGCCGGGCTGGTGCGTCCGCTGATGACCACCACCTGCAGGCCATGGCGTCGGGTGGCGCGGTCCAGGCCCAGGCCGTCCTGCGTGTCAAACCATTTTTCGCCGTCGTTGGTGGCGGACATGGGCAAGAGGCCGGGGGTGAGCACACCGTCCACATCCAGCACCAGACACACGATGTCTTTGAGTGGTGTGACAGGCATGGCGGTGAGTATAGAAAGCAGATTGCCGGATGGTGTGAAAACCCCGGCGGCAGTCTGATGCCAGTCAGAGCCTGTTTTGAAATTAGGCCATGTGGAACATGGTTTAATTTCAACCAGGCTCTTGCGGTCATGGATGACCGCACACGAAAGCCGAAACTTTGAAAAAGTTGAGGTTTTCGCCACGCCGAGGGGGCTTTGCCCACGAAGGCGTTGGGTTTTAAAAGT
>CAYJOG010000402.1:0-3228 GCA_964371695.1 uncultured bacterium | reverse complement strand
GAAATCTGAGGCGGGTGAGGGGGAAAGAGAACTTTTGAAAAAAGTCTGATTCTTTTTGCCCAGCCTGTTCCCCCTCACCCGCTCGTGACCTCACATTTGTTCGGTCACGGTCTGCCCTCTCCCTCAGGGAGAGGGCAAGGACTGGCCCCGCCACCTGTCTATGTCAAAATATGAATGCTCTAACTTCCTGTTACGGTTGCCCCGGCGCTGGGGGGCGTGAGCCAGCCCTGGGGTGAAATGCCCGGCACGGTGGCGGCCAACGACACCAGTTCCGCCAGCGTTTTTTCATCCGCACTGGCATCAAGCAGACAAATCACGCCGCCGCCAAAACCGCCCCCCATCATGCGCGCCCCCAACACCGCTGCGTGCTGGCGCAGCGCACCCACCAGGGCGTCCATCTGTGGCAGGCTCACCTCAAAATCTTCACTCAGCGAAGCGTGGGTTTCGTTCAGAAGTTCCCCCAGACGGGCGGCGTCCTGTGCGCGAATGGCGCTCCTTGCCTGGGCCACGCGCCGCACCTCGGTGATGACGTGCCGCGCCCGTTTGCGCAACAGCGGCGGCAGTTCGCTCAGGCGCGGCTCGCTGGCGCTGGCCAGGTTGGCCAGGCCCGGTGTTTTCTGTTTCAGGATTTCCAGGGCCTGCTGGCATTCCATGGGCCGGTTGTTATACCCCGCCCCCGAAAGTTCCCGTTTCACACCCGAATGAATGATGGCGAAGCTGCCCATGTCCGGCGGAAACACCAGCGGCTCTACCCGGCAGGGGGCGTAATGAATGTCCACCAGTTGCCCCGGCTGGCCATAGAGCACACTCAACTGATCCAGCAACCCCACCTGCACCCCCACCCCTTCGCGCTCCACCTTTTGCGCCAGCAGGGCGGTGTCCATGGGGTCGTGTGTTTTGCCTTCGCAGGCTGCCGCCAGCAGCGTGAGTCCCACCAAAAGCGAAGCGCTGCTGCTCAGCCCCGCGCCGCTCGGCAGGTCGCTGGAAACAAACCAGCGCCAGCCCCTGAGCGCGACGCCCTGCACCTGCACAAACGCCTGAATGTATCGCCGCCAGTCGGTGAAATCCCCCGGCGCGTGGCTGTCAAACACGGTGTCATAACGGTCGCTTTCCACCAGCAGCCCCGCTCCGTTTTCCGGCACGGCCCGCAGCGTGGCGCCCATAGGCGTGGCCGCCGCCAGAGAACATCCTCCGGCATAATCCACGTGTTCGCCGATGACACAAATCCTGCCGGGCGAGAAAACGGTGATTTCGCCCGACATGGCTCAGCCCCGGCAGCCGGGTTTGAATCTCACTCCACCACTCTGAGTTTGTGTTGTTTCAGAAACATGCGAAGGGTGCGATCCGCCACGCCGGTGCCCTTCAGGCAGTCCTTGATGGTGACATTTTGGTGCGTGTGCAGATAGGCCCGCACCTTGTCCCATTCGGGCAGGTTTTTTTCGACACAGGGACGGCAGACCAGCATGTCCTCCGGCCCTTCAAACAACTTGCCGCAGTCGATACAGTTTTTCATGTATAAAGCCATAGGGTTACCTCCGCGGGGTGCGCGAGGCCTCGATTTTAGCGAAAATCAATGACCACACCAGAGCAAACAAAAGTTCCTGATGAAATTGGGCAGCGCGTGGCGGCGCTGCGCAGTGAACTGGCGCGCTACAACCGGGCCTATTACGAAGACGACGCCCCCCTGGTGAGCGACGCAGCGTTTGACCAGAAAATGCGCGAACTGAAGGCGCTGGAAGACACCCACCCCCAGTTGCACGACCCCGCCAGCCCCACCCATCAGGTGGGGGGCGCGCCGGTGTTTTCGCCCACGGCCCACCTCAGCCCCATGCTGAGCCTGCAAAACGTGTTTGGCCCCGCAGAACTGCGGGAGTTTTATGACCGTGTGCGCAAGGGCCTGGGGGCGGACCTGCCCCCTTTGTGGGTGGAGCCCAAAATCGATGGCCTGGGTTTGTCGCTGGTGTATGAACACGGTGTGCTGGTGCGGGCCGTGACACGGGGCGACGGGCAGACCGGCGAGGACGTGACCGAAAACGCCAAGACCCTGGCCGACGTGCCCAAACGCCTGCAGGGCCACGCGCCGCCGGTGATGGAAATTCGCGGCGAGGTGTTCATGACCTTTGAGGGTTTCGCCGAAATCAACCGCCAGCGCGAGGCCGCCGGTGAGGCGCTGTTCGCCAACCCCCGCAACTGCGCCGCCGGTTCCCTGCGTCAAAAAGACTGGCGCATCACCCGCTCCCGCCCCCTGCATTTTCGCGCCCACAGCCCGGGCGCGGGGCTGCCCGCCCACCTCAAAACCCACCACGCCCTGGCGGCGCAGTTCGAGGCATGGGGCCTGCACCTGCCCGAAGAAAGCGCCCTGTGCCACACCGAGCACGAGGCCACCCAGCGGCTGGAGCATTTTGAACATCACCGCGCCCGGTGGGCCTATCCCATCGACGGCGGCGTGGCCAAGGTGGATGACTTCTTTTTGCGGGAGCAGTTGGGTTTCACCAGCAAGTTTCCCCGCTGGGCGGTGGCCTTCAAGTTTGAGCAGGAACAGGCCATGACACGCCTGCTGGGGGTGTCATGGCAGGTGGGCCGCACGGGGGCCGTCACGCCAGTGGCCGAGTTGGAGCCGGTGCTGCTGGCGGGCACCACCGTCAAGCGCGCCACCCTGCACAACCCGGTGGACATGGCCCGGCGCGGCGTGAAGCTGGGAGACTGGGTGAAGGTGGCCAAGGCGGGCGAAATCATTCCTGAAATCGTGGGGGTGATGACCGAAAAACGCACCGGCGCGGAAACGGAAATCGAAGCGCCCACCCACTGCCCCGCCTGCCCCTGGCGCGGCACGGCGCTGGTGCAGGAAGACGCCGTGCTGCGTTGCCCCGCCAAAGATTGCGAAGGCCAGTTGCCCCGTTTTGTCAAACACTTCGCCAGCCGCGACGCCATGGACATCGAGGGCCTGGGGGGCGTGCTGATTGAACAGTTGCTGGAAGACGGCCTCATCAGCGGCGTGGCGGACCTCTATCGCCTGAAACCCGAAGACGTGGCGGGGCTGAAGCGCCAGGGCCAGAAAAGTGCTGAGAACCTTGTCGCCGCCCTGGAAAAAAGCAAACACACCACCCTGGGGCGGTTTTTGTTCGCCTTGGGCATAAGGGGCGTGGGCAAGGCCACGGCCATCACCCTGGCCGAGCACTTTGGCTCGCTGCAGGCGGTGCTGGGGGCCACGGTGGAAGACCTCACCGC
>CAYJOG010000401.1:0-3229 GCA_964371695.1 uncultured bacterium | reverse complement strand
CATAAAACCAAAGGTTTTTAACCGTATTCATTAAAAAACACTGGATTCCCGCCTTCGCGGGAATGACGGCGGGTTGACCAAGGCTTGGACATGAAGTCTCTTCCGAAAACGCTTTAAGCCTTGGCCCGCACCTTTTCCACCATCTTGGCCAGTTCGCCGCTCAGATAAAGTTCCTGGCAGATATCGCACCCGCCGATGAACTCGCCCTGAATGAACACCTGGGGAATGGTGGGCCAGTTGGTGTAGCCCTTCACGCCTTCGCGGATGCTCTGATCGGCCAGCACGTCCACTGCGGTGTATTCCACGTTCAGGGATTCAAACACGTTCACGGTGGCGGCGCTGAAACCACACATGGGGGCCGTGGGGGTGCCCTTCATGAACACCAGAACCTGGGATTCCTTCACCAGTTCCTCAATCCGTTGCTGCACTTCATCGGGCATGGTCTTTCTCCTGTGTTGGCGGCTTGGCGGGGCGTGTCTACAATCGCCCAGCCATGTTGAACCCAGAGCATACACGTTTTCTTTTGTTCGCCAACGGGTTGCGCCGAGTGGGTTATCTCAAGAGGCGTGTGTCCTGATCGTGGCGAAGAAAAAATCTCCTTCGTCTTCCAGAGGCAGTGCGGCAGCGGGCAAAAAAAACGTCCCCGCGCCATCCTTTTCAGGCCACCCCATCGCCCGGTGGTGTCTGGCCCATCCGGCGCTCACGGGGGTGTTGTGCGGTGCGCTCACGGCGGCTTCGTTTGCGGGGCTGTCGTTGTTTTTTCTGGCCTGGGTGAGTGTGGCGGGTGTGCTGATGGTGGTGCTGAGCGCCCCCAGCCCGCGCCGCGCCGCGTGGTGCGCATTCTGTTATGGCGTGGTGCTCTCGCTGCTCAACCACCACTGGATGCTGTTTGTGCGCATGCCCGCGCCGGTGGGTTACGTCATCGCCGCACCGGCGGTGGGGGCCTATTTCGCGCTGTGGGCCTGGCTGGTGGTGCGGGTGGGTCGCCGCCACCCGGTGGCGCTGGTGCTGCTTTATCTTTTTCTGGAGCAGTGGGTGAACATTGGCCCGCTTCAGTTTGGCTGGTACACGCTGGGTTACACGCAGTGGAACAACCCGGTGGTGCTGCAGGCGGCGCGACTGGTGGGGGGGCATGGCCTGTCGGCCCTGTTGCTGATGGTGAACACCGGCGTGGCCCTGTGGTTGCTGAGGGGCCGGCGCAAACCGTTGGCGCTGGGGGTGTCGGCCACGCTGGCGCTGAGCGCGCTGGGCGTGGCGGCGGGTGTGGCGGGTAAAAAAAATCTACCCGCAGAAGTGCGGGAACCGCTGCAAATGGTGATGGTGCAGGTGAACGTGTCCGGCGAGGTGAAGGAAGGCGCGACGCCCGCCGAGAACCGCGAGATTTTCTGGAACCACCTGCGGCGGGCCGAAGAAAAAAATCCGCGCCCCGGTGCGCTGGTGGTGTTTCCAGAAACATTCGTGTCGGCCTATCTCGAAGACGACCCGGCCTATCGGGACTTGTGGCTGGGACTGGTGCAGTTTGTCACCCGCCACCGCGTGTGGCTGGCCTTTGGCATGAACGACTATGTGCAAACACCCCGGGGCTGGCGCGACACCAACGGTTTCATGCTCATGAATCCCCAGGCCCAGGTGGTGGCCCGTTATCACAAACGCAGTCTGGTGCCCTTTGGTGAGTTTGTGCCGGGCCGCGCCTATTTCGAAAAGCTGGGTCTGGGAGACGCCATCCGCAACAACATCATTTATCAGGACAACCTGCCCGGCGAGGAGGCCACGGTTTTCACCGGCCCCGGTGGGCGGCGGTTTTCTTCGCCCATCTGTTTTGAGACGGCGTTCCCGTGGCAGTTTCGCCAATATGTGCAGGGCGGCGCGCACTTTGTGCTCACACCCACCAACGACGCGTGGTATGGCAAAAGTTTTTTGGCGGTGCAGCGGTTGGCCCAGGGGGTGATGCGCTCGGTGGAGAGTGGTTTGCCCGTGGTGCAGTCCTCCAACAGTGGCATTGGCTACATGGCAGACCCCTGGGGGGGCGTCAAATGGCGCACTGGCGTCATGGAAATGGCGGTCATTAAGGCCAATTTGACCCTTTCGGCCAGAATGACACCAATCGACACCCCCTATGGCCGTTTTGGGGCCATTTGGGAGTGGTTAATCTGGATAACAACCCCGGTTTCCTTGCTTTTATTGGGTAAACCATGGCTAAAATCGAACCATGAAGACACGCCGACCGGGCCAGCAAGCTCTTTTTGATGCCACAACGCCCACCGGCGGTGGCAAAAAAAACAGCGCGGCCAAAAACACGCCCACGGCTTCGCGCGGTGCGGCGCAGAAAAACAATCCCAAGGTGGACGTGGTGATTGTGCTGAGCCACAAACGCAAACGCACCGTGAGTGCGCGGTGGGAGGGTTCTTCGGTGCGCGTGATGGCCCCGGCCCGCATGCCCCGCAAAGACCTGGACCCGGTGGTGGAAAAACTGGTGCATCGTTTGTTGCGCGAAAGGGAAAATCGCCTGCCTCACAACATCGATCTCGAAGCCCGCGCCGAAGAACTCAACGAAAAATATTTTGGTGGTCGGCTGCGCTGGACAAGCATCCGTTTTGTGAGCAACCAGCAGATGCGTCACGGCAGTTGTTCACCCCGCAAAGGCGTCATCCGCCTCAGTCACAAGCTGGCGACCTATCCCCTTTGGGTGCTGGACTACGTGCTGATTCACGAACTGGCCCACCTGCTGGAGGCCAACCACGGCAAACGGTTCTGGGATCTCGTGAGCCGTTATCCCATGACAGAACGGGCGCGGGGGTTTCTCATCGCCAAAGACCTGGAACACCAGGAAGAAGCGATTTAACCCGTTGGTCTGGGGCTGGGCGCGGTAGAGCGTACTGCACGCCATTTTGAGAAAGTGCTACTCCCCCAGATTTTTGGGCAGCAGCACAAATCCCACCAACTGGCGCGGGGAGCCATAAAAAAAGAATTTCCCGAACAGGCTGTCTCCCCGCAAAGACAGGCCGGAAATTTCTTCGTCAGGCTTCAGGGCAGACAGGTTGGACAAAAGGGAATCCACGCCGTGGAAAGGCAACCCTTTGTCCAGCCAACGTTCTTTTCTGAAGGCGAACGTGTCCCGGACTTCCTGGACGGTTTCCTGTGAGAGCGCTGGGGAAACCTGAACAGGGTTGTCGTTGGTTTCAAAATTTTCGACCAGTGCCAGTTCTTTCTGGTCCAGAAAGGGCCATGT
>CAYJOG010000400.1:0-3243 GCA_964371695.1 uncultured bacterium | reverse complement strand
TTTATCGGCAGAGGTTTTTGGCGCCCTGCAGCAGGCATTCTGAAAATGTTTTAACCAAGGGGACAACCGATGAAAGACTTTTACGACATACTCGGCGTGAAGCGGGACGCCAGCGCCGAGGACATCAAAAAGGCTTTCAAGTCCTTGGCGCGCAAATATCACCCTGATCTGAACCCCAACGACACCCAGGCCGAGAACCGTTTCAAGGAAGTCAACGAAGCCTATGGCGTGTTGAGCGACAAGGAGAAACGGGCCCGTTACGACCAGTTCGGCCACAGCGCTTTTGGCCCCGGGGGCGGCGGCCCGCAGGACGCTGGCCAGGGGGGGTATGGTTTTGGCAACAGTGATTTCAACTTTCAGGGGTTCGGAGATTTGGGAGACATTTTTGGCCAGTTTTTTCAGGGGGGAGGCCGTGGGCGCGGTCCCCAGGGGCCCCAGCGTGGAGAAGACCTGCAGGCGGTGGTGGATCTGAGTTTTGACGAGGCGTTTCGGGGCGCACAGCGGCAGATCAGCCTGAACCGCATGGCGGCTTGCGACGAATGCCAGGGCACGGGCAATCGCCCAGGCAGCCGCCCCACCACTTGCCCGGACTGTCACGGCGCGGGCACCATCACCATGGCCAAGGGGTTCATTCGCCGCACGCAGAACTGCCCCCGTTGCAGTGGCAGCGGTCAGGTGAACGCCGAGGTGTGTTACCGCTGTCAGGGGCAGGGACGGGCCGATAAAACCGAGCGGGTGGATGTTTCCATTCCGGCGGGGGTGGACACGGGCACGCAGATTCGTGTGGCGGGCAAGGGCAACGCCGGGCGGCTGGGCGGCCCGCCGGGGGATCTGTTCATCATCACCCACCCGGCGGCGCACCCGCGATTTGAGCGCAAGGGAGCCAACCTCTACACCACCGTGCCCATCAGTTATAAAGAAGCCGTGCTGGGGGGCAAAATCCGTGTGCCCACGGTGGACGGCCAGGGAGAAATCACCCTGCCGCCGGGCACCAGCAGCGGCCAGACGTTTCGCCTGAAGGGCAAGGGCATGCCCCGGCTGAAATCGGCGGGGGCGGGGGATCTGTTCATCACCGCCCAGGTGCAGGTGCCCAAGGGTGTGGATGAAACCACCCGCCGCCTGCTGAGTGAACTGGACGACCGCCTGCACCCCAGCGGTGTGCGGGGAGGGAGCTGAGCCATGGCAGCCCGTCGCAAAACCGGCCAGACCCAGAAGGAGAGTTATTTTTCCATTGGCGTGATGGCCCAGGTGCTGGGGGTGAACACCCAGCGCATCCGCCTGCTTGAAAAAGAAGGTTTTTTGCAGCCCCGCCGCACCGAGGGCAAAACCCGGCTCTATACGCAGGACGATCTGGAAAAAGCCCGCGTGGTGCTCACACTGATGGACGAGCTGGGTGTGAACGCGGCGGGGGTGGAGATTATCTTGCGTCTGCGGAGCCAGATTGAGCAGATGCAGGAGGAAATGCGCCGCCTGCTGGGAGAAGTGCTGCAACACATGGACAACGAGGAAGTTTTCTCTAAAAACGCTCTGGTGGTGCGTTCTGAGCGCGGCCTGAGCCGCGTCGCCCCAACTCTCGAAAGGACTCCCAAACCATGAAACGTTTTTTTCAACTGAACACGCTGCTGGTGGCCCTGGTGTCGGTGGCTTTTGGGGCCATGTTCGCCAGCCGTCTGGACCTCAATCCCCGCTCGCTGGCGTTGGGGGGAGACACGCCGCCGCCGGTGGCGCTCACCAGTGATTCGGCTCTCAAAACCGCCCAGGGCCTGAGCGACGCGTTTGTGCAGATCGCCCAGCACGCCAACCCGGCGGTGGTGAACATCAGCACCTCGGCCAAACAGAAGGTGGGCGGTGGGCAGCAGTTCTTTTTTGGCAACCCCGGCGGCAAGGGGCAGGATGATTTCTGGAAATGGTTTTTTGGTGACGAGGACAACCCCTTTGGCCGTCAGGCTCCCAAGCCGGGGCAGCCCCAGGGAGAAGGCGGCGAAGAACGCATGACGCCCCGCGGTCAGGGCAGTGGATTTCTGGTGGACCCGAAGGGGTTCATTCTCACCAACGCCCACGTGGTGGAGGGTGCGGACCTGATTGAAGTGAAAGTGACCAACGGCAACGGCGAGGACACCTACAAGGCCAAGCTGGTGGGCAAGGATGAAAAAACCGATCTGGCGGTGATTCGCATTGAGTCGGACAAGGTTTTTCCCTATCTCTCGCTGGGAGACAGCACAAACCTGAAGGTGGGCGAGTGGGTGGTGGCCGTGGGCAATCCCTTTGGTGTGGGCAAAACCGTCACCAGCGGCATTGTGAGCGCCAAGGAGCGGTCTATCGGTTATGGCCCCTACGACGAATACCTGCAAACCGACGCCAGCATCAACCCCGGCAACAGCGGCGGCCCCCTGCTGAACCTGCGGGGCGAAGTGGTGGGGGTGAACGCGGCTATCTTCACGCCCAGCGGCGGGTTTGTGGGCATCGGGTTTGCGATTCCCAGCAATCTGGCGGGGCACATCTATCAGCAGCTCAAAACCGAGGGCAAGGTCACGCGGGGCTGGCTGGGCATTTACATCGGCGCGGTGAACAAAGACGCCGCCCAGGCCATGGGCCTGCCCGGCGGTGCGGGTGTGCTGGTGCGTCAGGTGTTGCCAAACAGCCCGGCGATGAAGGCGGGCTTTAAGGATGGCGACATCATTCTGGAATACGACGGCCAGAAGATGAACAACGAAAAAGACCTGCTCAAGCGGGTGGCCGACACGCCGGTGGGCAAAGCCGTGAAAGTGGTGGTGTGGCGTGAGGGCGCAAAAGTGAATCTGTCGGTGACCATTGCCCGGCGTGATGAAGAAGCCATCGCCAAGGGCGAGGCCAGCGGGGGCGGTGGTGCGGGTGAAGTCACCAGCGCCACGCGGCTGGGGCTGGGCGTGGAGGAACTCACCGCCGAAGTGGCCAAGGAAATCGGCGCGGAGGGGCAGCAGGGTGTGGTGATTGGCGCCGTGAAGGTGGGGGGCCCTGCCGAGACGGCCGGTCTGGTGCAGGGGGATCTCATCAAACGTGTGAACCAGAAACCCACGCCCAATGTGGAGACCTTTCTGAAAGCGATTGGTGAGAAGGGCAAAACCTCTTTTCTCATCGAATTCGCCCGGCGGGGACACACGGACTTCACGGTGATCAAGGTGGAGAAGTAAAACCAAATTACCCTCTCCCCTTTGGGGCATAGAGCGTTTTCGGAAATGGTAGAACATTTACTGAGGCTTCATG
>CAYJOG010000399.1:0-3270 GCA_964371695.1 uncultured bacterium | reverse complement strand
GTGCAGGAGCAGTTCCTCAACCGTGGCAAGGATCCTTTCATCGCCGTGAGTTTTGACCTGGCCCACGAATATCACGCCAGGGCGCTCAAGAACATCGCCGAGACCTATAACGGCGACATGGGCGTGGCCCGCCTCAAGGCCCAGGGTTATGACGAGGCCATGGTGGCGGCCACCGGCGGGGCCGGTGTGCAGGTGCTCAAGTTCCGTGGCGGCATGGCCGCCCTGGGGGCCACCCGCATTTTCGCCCAATACCGCCTGGCCAACAGCATGGCCCTGCTGGACAACAACATCCGGGGTCTTGGCCCCGACAAATCGGTGGGGGCGCGGGGCTGGGACAACTACTCCTGGCACACCGACCTTCCCCCCGGTCACCCCATGGTCACCGGCCAGCAGAGCCATGAGTTCGACCTGTGCAACACCGAGCACGCCAACCTGGTGCTGGTGTGGGGCATGAACTGGATCACCACCAAAATGCCCGACGCCCACTGGCTCACCGAAGCCCGCATGAAGGGTGCCAAGGTGGTGGTCATCGCCTGCGAATACAGCGCGACTTCCAGCAAGGGTGATGAAGTGCTGATTGTGCGCCCCGGCACCACGCCGGCGCTGGCGCTGGGTTTTGCCCACGTGATTGTCAAAGAAAAGCTCTATGACGAAAAAGCCGTGAAGGGCAACACCGACCTCCCGCTTCTGGTGCGCGAAGACACCGGCGAAATGTTGCGGGCCAAGGACGTGTTCCCCGCCTATGTCAACCAGCCCCTGAGCAACCACGTGACGCTGCTCAAAGAGGGCGAAAAACCAGCCCCCTCGCTGTTGCAGGGCGGCCCCATCATTCCTCAGGCCATGCGCGACGCCTGGGGCGACTATGTGGTGTACGACCTCAAGACCAAGGGCTTCAAGGCCGTGTGCCGCGACAACTTTGGCGAGCACTTCCGCAAACTGGGCATTGACCCGGCGCTGGAGGGTGCCTTCCCTGTCAAGCTGGTGGACGGCAAGGAAATCACCGTCAAGCCGGTGTTCGCCCAGGTCAAGCAGGTGCTGATGGACAGCTACGACCCCAAAACGGTGTCCGAACTCACCTGGGCCCCCGTGGAGGGCATTCTTTCCATCGCCCGGCAAATCGCCAAAAACAGGACCAAAACCCTGTTCTGCAACGGCATGGGGCCCAACCAGTTTTTCAACAGCGACCTCAAGGACCGCTCGGTCTTTTTGCTGGCGGCCCTCACCGACAACGTGGGACACCCCGGCGGCAACGTGGGCAGCTACGCGGGCAACTACCGCGCCGCCTGTTTCAGCGGCCTGCCCAATTACATCATGGAAGACCCCTTCCACCCGCAACTGGACCCCACACAGCCGGTGGCCAAAAGGCCCTATTTCAAGGCCGAATCGGTGCACTACTGGAACCACGGCGACACCGTGCTGCGCATGGGGGGGCACCTGATCACGGGCAAGAGCCATATTCCCACGCCCACCAAGGCCATTCATGTCAGCAATTCCAACAGCCTCATCGGCAACGCCAAGGGTCACTACGAAACCGTGGTAAACACCATGAAGAAAACCGAAATCGTGGCCATCAACGAGTGGTGGTGGACACCAAGCTGCGAATACGGCGACATCATCTATGCCATTGACAGTTGGGCCGAAATGAAACTGCCCGACGTGACGCTTTCGGTGACCAACCCGTTCCTTTACATCTATCCCGACACCCCCCTGCCGCGCATTTTTGACACCCGCAGCGACATGCAGGTGGCGGCGGGTCTGGCCAAGGCCCTGGCCAAGCTCACCGGCGACCATCGGTTTGCCCAGATGTGGCATTTTGTGGATACCGACAACGGCAAGCCCTATCTCAAACGGGTGCTGGCCACCAGCAACGTCACGGCCGGTTATGACATGGAAAAACTCATCGCCGACGCCAAAAAGGGCGTGCCTGCCCTCATGATGACCCGCACCACGCCCAAGAGCTGCGGTTATGAGCAGACCATCGAAAACAAACCCTATTACACCAAAACAGGTCGCCTGGAGTTTTACCGCGAAGAGCCGGAGTTCCGCGACAGCGGTGAGAACCTGCCCATTCACCGCGAGCCGATTGACAGCACGTTTTATGAACCCAACGTGATCGTGGCCAAGCCCCATCCCCTCATCAAGCCCAAGGGGCCAGAGGCCTATGGTGTGCCCCGCGAGCAGATCGACGCCGACACGCGCCAGGCCCGCCACGTGCAAAAAACCTGGGCCGAGGTGAAGCTCACCAAACACCCCCTCATGGCCGAGGGCCACAAGTTCATCTTCCACACCCCCAAATACCGCCATGGCTCTCACACGTCGGGCGTGGACATCGACATCGTGGCCATCTGGTTTGGCCCCTTTGGCGACATGCGCCGCCGCGACAAACGGCAGCCCTACATCAACGAAATGTATGTGGACATCAACCCCAGGGACGCCCGCGAGATGGGACTGAACGACGGGGATTATGTGTACATTGACGCCGACCCCCACTCCAGCCCCTATCACGGATGGAAAGCCACCGACGAGGCCTATGACATGGCCCGGTTGCAGGTGCGCTGCCGCTTCTATCCCGGTACGCCACGGGGCGTGTTGCGCATGTGGCACAACGTGGCCCCCGCCACCTACGGCTCGCGCAAGGGTCACCTCACCCGCGCCGATGGCTTGGCCCGCAACGATGCCACGGGTTACCTGTCCATGTTCCGCTCAGGCAGCCACCAGAGCTGCACAAGGGGTTATCTGAAGCCCACCTGGATGACCGAAACCCTGGTGCGAAAAGACCTCTTTGGCCAGACGGTGGGCGTGGGTTTCGCCCCCGACGTGCACTGCCCCACCGGCGCGCCCCGCGAGTCTTTTGTGAAGGTGACCAAGAAAGAAGACGGGGGTCTGAACGGCAAGGGACTTTGGGAACCTGCCGCCAAAGGCCTGCGCCCCACCTACGAGAACGCCTCCCTGAAGAAGTTCATTCAGGGCGGCTATGTGAAGAAAGGGTAACCCGCCATGGCTCAAGTCAACAACTGGCAATTGAAAAGGAAGATGGAGTATCCCTACGAGGACTCACGTCCGAAGCGGCAGATCGCCTACATCTTCGACACCAACAAGTGCATTGACTGCCAGACCTGCTCGGTGGCCTGTAAAACCACGTGGACCAGCGGCAAGGGTCAGGAGGAAATGTTCTGGAACAACGTGGAGACCAAGCCCTACGGCGGTTATCCCCAGGCCTGGGACATCAAGCTGCTCGAAAAACTGGGCGGCCAGGCCTGGAAGGGGGAC
>CAYJOG010000398.1:0-3284 GCA_964371695.1 uncultured bacterium | reverse complement strand
GTTGTCCAGCACCCGCAAATAAGTTTCGCCATCGGCAAAGCGGCGGGTGGTGAGTTGTCCCGTCTGGCCCCCAAGGTGCGCGGCCAGCAAACCGGCAAAGGGGTCGTCAGCACAGAGTGAAAAGACGAGGGGTGTGGGCATGGGTTTCGGGTGGTGAGACTACGGCAAAACATTTCAGAAGATACGAAAAATGCCCTCTCCCTGAGGGAGAGGGCGGGACATGGCGGAGTAAAAACGAAGCCATGTCCGGGTGAGGGGGAAATAAAACGCCCAAAAATTCAGGGTTTTTTGTGCCCTGCCCCCCCCTCACCCGCCGCAGGTTTCGCGTTGCTCAACCTTTGGCTGCCCTCTCCCTCAGGGAGAGGGCAAATGACGACACCGTGTTATTAACCCACATCCAGCATGACCCTGCCTTACCCCACAAACGTCTGGAACTGGCTGAGTTCCTCCAGCGTGGGAAAGTTCTCTGGCCCGCCGTGGTTGTGGGCGCACAGGGCGCTCAGGCGCAGGGCCAGCGCCAGGCGCTCCAGGCCGCTCACGCCATTCCAGCTTGCCACCGCCAGACCCGCCAGCAGCCCCGGCCGCAGGTGGCCCGGCTCGGCCACCTCCAGGGTATAACCGGGCAGGTGCTTCAGCTCGCCCCCCACAAACCCCATGGCCCCCAGACCCATCAGGTCCACCACCACCTCCACCCCCAGGTCGCGCCGCAGGGTGTGGGCGGCCTCATAAAGGTGGTTGGGCTGGGGCAGAGGTCGGCCCAGCCAGTCTTCCAGCGCGCCGGGCGTCACGATGAGTTCGTCAAACCCCCGTATCACCTCCCGTGCGCCCGCCTCACGCCATACCTCGCGGATGGCTCCCAGATGCAGCAACCGCCGGGCCTGTTTGAGGTGGCGCGTGGTGGCCAGATAGGCCAGGGTGTCCAGCGGCAAACCGCCGTCGGCCACCAGCACGGTGGCGGCCCCCAGCAGAGGGCGGCGGTCTTTCAGGGCTTGGCGATCCAGCAAAAGCGCCGCGCCGGGGGCCACCACGCGGGTGAGCGCGTCGTGGGGTTCCAGCGGGCTTTCGATGGCCACCTCCAGACTGGTGGGGCAGTCGCTGCGGCTGATGAGATGTTTGGGATCGGGGCCGTGATGCTGCAAAAAACGCTTGAGACGCACGCTGCGGTCATCCAGCCCCACCGCCGCCAGCAGCACCACCGGAAACCCCAGCCGCGCCACGGCGCAGGCGCTCAGCAGAGCCTCGCCCGATGGTTCGTGCCGCACACCCGCTGCGGCGTGGTCGTGACCGGGGCGCAAAGCCCCCGCCAGCACCACGCGCAGTTTGAGCGCTGCCTGGCCCACACAGACAATCACGGGGTCTCGCCCGGCACGGCGAAAATTGCGCGGCTGTCCATCACGGGGCCTTCCAAACAACTCAGCAGATAACTATCCCCTTTGGCCCGTTTGAGCGAGCAGCCAAAACACACGCCATAACCACAACCCATGGGGCTTTCCACGCTGATGATCACCCGCACGCCCCGTGGCGCGAGCTGGTTGTGCAACGCCTGCAACATGGCCATGGGGCCGCAGGCCGCCACCGTGCCTTGGCGCAGGTCGGCGGTGAAATCCGTCACCCGGCCCTTATGGCCGCTGCTGCCGTCTTCGGTCACCACCAGCACATCCGGGTGCAGCAGGGGGCCATAGGCCGCGGCCTCTTTTTTGCCCCGCACGCCGTGAATGAAACGAATGCGCCGCGCCCGCGCGCCCAGGGTTTTATAAAGGTGGTGCAGGGGCGGATAACCCACACCGCCCGTCACAAACACCAGGGGGCCGTCGGTCCTGGCCGTGGGCATGGGGCCAAACCCCCGGCCCAGGGGGCCGATGACATCCACCATCCGCCCCGGTTGCAGACCCCGCAGCCAGCGGGTGCCCACACCCACCGCCTGCACCAGCAGGTCCACCTCGTTTTTGCGCACGTCATAAAAACTGAAGGGGCGGCGCAGATAAGCCCCGCCTTCGCACAGCAGGTTCACAAACTGGCCGGGCACGGCGCCGCGCTGGATTTTTTTCGCCCCCAGCGTGAGCAGAAACAGCCCCGCGCCCAGTTGCCGGTTGGCCAGCACCACGGTGTTTTCCTGAAACATCACGGCCTGGTGGTGAGGGCCAAAAAGTGGGGCGTGGGCCTGCGGCATTCCGGGCAAAGACTAGCAAAGCCATAAGCCTGTTATCATGGAAATGGTTTCCCGCTTTGCTTGTCCGCCCAATCGTCACAAAAGGAGTAGGCGCGGTGTCCCCACCGCGCGGAGTAAAAATGGCGTTGTGGACATCGCCGCCACTCCGGTTTCACAACCATCCTGAACCTGTTCCATTCCCCCCTCAAGGAGGCTCCCGTGAACAAATCCATCAGACAGGCTCTGGGCTGGTATGCCGCCGGTGTGGCGCTGACGCCGGTGCTGGATTATGTGTGGCACCGCTGGGGCGGCCACGACAAAAAGGTGGGGCACGAGAGTTACACGGCCCATCAGGAACACCACCGCACCGCCGGTGAATACGCCACGCCCTGGGCCGAAATGACCTCCAACATGCCCTTGCTGGCCAAAACCGTGGCAGAGATCAATCTGGTGGCGGCGCCGCTGATGGGGCCGGGCCGCAGCCTGCCGCTCTCGGCGGGGCTGCTCACGGGTTATGCGCTGGTCACGCTTTATCACGGCCTCATGCACCAGCGCGCCCCGCAAAATGAATGGGAAGAATGGATGTGGAAGTTCCACTTTCACCACCACTTCAAAAACGCCCACAGCAACTACGGTCTCACCAGTCCGCTGTTTGACTTTTTGCTGGGCACCGCCGAAGTGCCCGAAGAAGTGGTGATTCCCGAAGCCATGAAACCGGCATGGTTTGGCGAAGAACACACGGGCTTTCGCCTGAGGAAAAAAGCGGCCTGAGGGCAACCGGCCTTCGGCCACCTTCTCCCATCCTGCGGACGGGAGAAGGAAAAGAGCCGCTCTTTCCCCTCTCCCGTGCCTTGCATGGGAGAGGGTGGTTGCTGGCCAAGTCTTTTCTGGCCAGCAACCGGGTGAGGGCGATGCAAAAAACAATCAAAGCTGGCGTTGTTGCATGAATGGGTGAAGCCCAGAAAAAACTGATATAAGCCGGGGCCGCAGGCCCCACCGCGAACCCCCTCATGGGGGTTTGGGGGGTGTTGGCTTGCGTGGCGAGAACTTTTTTATATCAATGAACATTCCTGCTATTTTGAATGTTCATTGGTTTTATTGGCCTTGCCATTCGTCGTGAATGGCTACGGCCCGG
>CAYJOG010000397.1:0-3300 GCA_964371695.1 uncultured bacterium | reverse complement strand
CCTTCGGTGTGGGCGTCTATGAAATCCTGGTTGAGGCGATTTTCCTGCATCAGCCAGCCCAGCAGGCCGTTGATGAGTTGCACGTCGGTGCGGCTTTTGATGGGCAGGTGCAGGTTCGCCATCATGGCGGTTTTGCTCACGCGGGGGTCCACCACGATCACAAAAGCGCCGGGGTTCTGGGCCATGCGGTGGCAGAGAATGGGGTGGTTGTCGGCGATATTGGCCCCCACCAGCAGAATTACGTCTGCTTTTTCCAGGTCGTCATAGGCTCCCGGCGGGCCGTCGCTGCCAAAGGAGCGTTTGTAACCCGCCACGGCGCTGGCCATGCAAAGCGTGGTGTTGCCGTCGTTGTGGGCCGCGCCAATGCCAAGGCGCACCAGTTTTCCCAGGGCGTAAAACTCTTCGCTCAGCAGTTGGCCGGTGCCAATCACCGCCACCGAGCCGGGGCCGTGTTTCTGGATGGTGGCGCGGAAGGTGGTGGCCATTTCCTGAAGAGCGTCGTCCCAGCCGATGGGCGACAGTCGGCCGTTTTTGTTTTTGCGTAGGGGGTGGGTGGCCCGGTTGTGAGCGTCGAGAATGTAGTGCTCGGACAGGCCCTTGGGGCACAACTTGCCCCGGTTGACGGGGTGGGTTTCGTCTCCCCGCACACTCACCGCACGGCCGTCTTTCACGCCGATTTCCATGCCGCAGCCCACCGAGCAATAACCGCAGGTGGTTTTGGTCCAGGTGTCGGGGATTTTTTCGGCGGCCATGAAGCCGTGTTTCTGGTCGTGGCCGTAGGCATATTTTTCTTCCAGCGTGTCCAGCCCCGCCAGCCAGGCGGCGCGGGAGATTAACGATTTGAGAGGCGTCATGGTTTTGGGCATTAGTGAGTCCCTCCTGTGGCCGAACCGCTGAAGAAATGGCCAGGAATGTTGCGGGGCACCACGGTGACGAAAAACAGGAAACGCCCCATCAGCAGCGTGAGCAGCGAGAGCGCGCCCGCAGCGGCCCAGAGGGTGGGGGAGAGTTCCTGCAACAGGCCATACACCGGCAGGGCCACACCGGCGGTGAGCAGCAACAACAGGCGCAGGGCGCTCATGTTGCGAAAACGCCGGGTATAAAGCAGGCCGGCGTTACGCAGTTCCGGGGCTTCGCTGTGCAACAGGTGCAGCAGCAGCCAGCCGAAAAGCCCCACCTCGGCGGCGCTGCAAAAAGCAGCCAGCCCCGGCACCAGCGCGGGCGCACCGGGCGAAAGGGCCATCACACCCAGCAGGCCCGCAGCCAGTCCGCCCAAAAAGAAATGGGGCAGGGTGTAGCGGGTAGACCAAGCTGGCCGGGCGGGCACCAGATAAATACGGGCGCTGGCGTATACCCCCGCCGCGCCAGCCAAAAGCGTGAGGCCGCCCAAAACCCACAGCAGGCCGCCGGGGACAGGAACGCTCAGGTGGTCTTTCAGGGCCACGCCTCCCAGCCACAGGTGCAGCAGCCCCATGAAGGCTCCCAGGCCGATGGCCTCGCGGCTGAGCCAGCTTGTGCGCCAGCCCCGCATGGCCCGCATGGCATGAATGGGGCGGCCCAGGTGCAGTAACGACGCCGCCAGCCCCAGGCCCATGGCCGTGAGCGTGAGGGCCATGGCCGCAAGAGGCACCGGAGAAAACAGGCTGATGAGCCACATGCCCAGCGCCGCGCCCAGGCCAATCTGGCTGAGCGCCGTCAGCGCAATGAGGGGTGTGTGGGGGTGTTCGGGTTTGAGCAGGTGGGCGTCGGCCTTGAGCATTTCCACCGGCATGGAGGAGGGCAGGGTGATGCGCGTGGTGGAAAGCGTGAGGCCCGACTCTGGCACACCGGGGGCTTCGGCGTCGCGCCGGGTGCTGTTTTTCCAGTCTTCCACCCGCACCAGTTCCACCGTGATGGCCCCCTGGGGGCAAGACGAAACACAGGCCGGGGCCTGACCATCTTTCAGTCGCCCGTGACACATGTCGCACTTGCCCACCACTTTGCGTTCGGGGTTGAACTGGGGCACGCCATAGGGGCAGTTCCAGGTGCAATACTGGCAACCGATGCACTGCTGGGCGCTGTGCAGCACCAGGCCGGTGTCTTCGGCTTTTGTGTAGGCCTCCACCGGGCAGCCGCTCAGGCAGGCGGGGTCCACGCAGTGATTGCAACCCATGGAGACGTAATGCCGCTTGGTGTGGGGCCAGGTTCCGCCTTCGATTTCGCCCACCCGCCGCCACGAAATGCCAGCCGGGTTGTTGTTCTGCTCGGCGCAGGCCACCTCGCAACACTTGCAGCCGATGCACTTGGTCATGTCAAAATGAAAACGGTATTGCTCACCGGCGCCCGGCGGGCGCGGCGGAATGAGTCCCCCCGTCCGGGCCACCACCACGGCATGGCCCTCTGTCGGGTCAGGAGAATATCGCCCCGTTGCGTCCACCCGGTCCAGAAGCGGCAGGGTTTGATCCACACCCACGCCCCCGCTCATGAGCGCACCCCCAAGCCCCTGACGAAAGCAATCGGGGAAAGGAGCGGGCTGGTTTTCACAGTGGGCCTCCGGTTAGGCGTGAAAGGGAGAGTGGAAATCCTTTCAGGCTCCGGTGCCTGTTGCGCCGCCGCTGTGAAGCGCTGTTGAACACGATTGTAAGAGGAGAAGCTGGAGTTTGTCGAAGAAAAAACCATGAAACACCTCCTTCTGGCCCCATGGGGCAGAAAACGGACAGGAGGCGCTGCGCGGGAATGGTGACACCGGGCAGGTTAAACAGACGCGCCTCTCGAACCAAAACCGGAGGAAGTCTCCGGTGTGTTCTGCGTGGCCGTCTGCTTCCTCCTGGTGTGAATTGGCGTTGGCGATTTCACCGTCGCCCGAAACCCTACGGCGTTGTAGTGATGACGGTTATTGTGAAAAACATCACTTGGTTTGTCAAGAAAAATTTGTTCTTGTTTTTATTGGCACTAAATCAGTGGTTTATCGAATGGCCTTGCTCAGCACCTTGAAAGCATCTGTTCCAGCCTGTTTCACCAAGTCAAAAAGGGCGGTTTCCAGGCTGGTGATGACCGCGCCACCGTTCTGCATCAGGCTCAGGCCGGTGCTGCGGTTTTCTTCGCTGCGGCTGATGACGCCATCGCCCAGCACATGGGGCTCAAAGCCGTGTTCCAGCAGGTCCCGCACGGTTTGATACACACACACGTGTGTCTCCTGGCCCACCACCAGCACCTGACGGCGGCCGTTTCTTTCCAGTTCTTCGCGGGCCGCCTCGCAGCCCCAGGCGCTGAAAACCAGTTTGTCGTGGCGGGCCGCCGCCGGAAACGCCTGTTCCACCC
>CAYJOG010000396.1:0-3313 GCA_964371695.1 uncultured bacterium | reverse complement strand
GGGCAGGATCGGGTAAAAGTGGATGTGTTTTTGCCCCCCGGCCAGAGCATGGAAGCCTTTGACCCCACCGCCCGCCAGCTTGCGGCGCTGGAGCAGGCAGACCTGTTGCTGGTGCTGGGTGTGCCGTTTGAACAAACCTGGCTCAGGCGGGTGCGGGCAGCCATGCCCGGCCTGAAAGTGGTGGTGATGTCAGAGGGGTTGCCGTTGCTGAAGTTTGCCGACAACCATCACGACGCAGAAAACCATTCCAGAGAAGACGCACACCAAAAAGGGCGGCAAAGACACACTGGACCTGACCCGCATTTTTGGGTGAGTCCGAAACGGGCGCTGATGGCGGCGGAAAAAATGGAAACCGTCTTCAAAAAAATGCTGCCGGAGGGAGCAGGGGCGTTTGAAAAAAACGGCCTTGTCCTGAAAAAACGTCTGCTGGCGTTGCACCAGTTTCAGGCCAAGGCCCTGTCGCCGCACCGGGGCAAGACTTTTCTGGTGCTGCACCCGGAACTGGCCTATCTGGCCCACGACCACGGCCTGAAACAACTGGCCATCGAGGCGGGCGGCCACGACCCCACGCCCCGGCAGTTGCAGCACACCGTGGAGCAGGCCCGCCGCGAGAACATCCGTCTGGTGCTGGCCCAGCGGGAACTGAGCCGGAAAAGCGCCCGCGTGGTGGCCAGCGCCGTGGGGGCCAGGGTGGCGGCGTTTTCGGTGCTGGGCGCGGATTGTTATTCTGGGGAACTCAGCCGCCTGACGGGGCTGCTGCGTGAGGAGTTTTCCAGACGGCCATGATGCGCAAGGCCCCAGCCATCGAAGTCACCGGTGTGAGCCATCGTTATGAGGCGGGGCTGGTGCTGGAGGGTGTGACGTGGACGGTGCCCCAGGGGGCTTTTGTGGGGTTGATCGGCCCCAACGGCGGCGGCAAATCCACACTGCTCAAGTTGCTGCTGGGGCTGGAAAATCCCCTGTCGGGCGAGGTGCGTGTGTTGGGGTTGCCGCCGGTGGCGGCGCGGCGCGAGGTGGGCTACATGCCCCAGCAGATGCTGATGGACGTGCGGTTTCCCATCAGCGTGATGCAGGTGGTGCTCACGGGGCGGCTGGGCATGGGGCGGCTTTTTGGCCGCTATTCGCCTGAGGACAAAACAGAAGCCGGGCTGGCGCTGGAGCAACTGGGCGTGGCGCACTTGGCGCATCACGCTTTTGAGGCGCTTTCCGGTGGTCAGCGCCAGCGGGTGCTGCTGGCCCGCGCCCTGGCCAAGCGGCCCCGGCTGCTGCTGCTGGACGAACCCACCGCCAACGTGGATCAACCCAGCGAAGAAAACCTGTTCTCCCTTTTAGGGGGCCTGAACCGGGAAATGACCATTGTGGTGGTGTCCCACGACGTGGGGTTTGTCTCCAGTTACGTGAGCGAGGTGGCCTGTGTCAACCGGCGGCTGGAAAGCCACTGCGTGGGAGACCTGGACCTCGCCAATCTGGAAAAACTCTATGGCATGCCGGTGCGCGCCGTTCACCATCATCATCATCCGGGAGAGCATCATTAACATGGTTGTCACATTTGTGCATGATGTGTTCTACCGGGTCACTAGGCGAAAAGAAGTTGCCCATTTTTATTATTGGTTCGCCGGTTTCATCCGTGAAACCTTACGAACAACGCCGCACGGTCCAGCCCCACCCAAAAAAGACAAAGGGGTTTTGTTGGTTTTTATTTTGATGAGTGATTTCGTGTTTTCGCCCCCCGCGCTGAACCGGCGGCGGGGGCGGCCATCCATGGCCTCTGGCGCTGGATGGTGCCAAACGGCTGGTGTGTCTCAACTGTGGAGCAATGATCATGGGGTTCATTGACGCCCTGGCCGAGCACGGGTTTTTACAGCGAGCGGTGATGGCCAGCGTGCTGGCAAGCGTGGTGTGCGGTTTGGTGGGGCCTTATGTGGTGGTGCGGCGCATCACGTTTCTGGCTGGTTCCATCGCCCACGCCGTGCTGGCGGGTGTGGGGGTGGCGGCGGTGACAGGCCAGGACACTTTTGGCGGCGCGCTGGTGGCGGCGGTGGTCTGCGCGGTTCTCATCACGGTGCTGCATCAGAAAAAACTGCCGTGGCAGGATGCCATCGTGGGCGCAATCTGGGCCGTGGGCATGGCGGTGGGGGTGCTGCTGCTCTCACGCCTGCCGGGTTATCAGGCCGATCTGCAGTCGTTTCTTTTTGGCAACCTGTTGCTGGTGAGCCAGGGAGAACTGCGCTGGATGGCGTTGTTGAGCGCGGGGGTGGGGTTTTGTTTCTGGATGTTCAAAAACCAGTTTCTGGCGTTGGGTTTTGACGAGGAACACGCCCGGTTGCAGGGCCTGCCCGTGGTGTGGCTGAACGGCCTGATGCTGTCGCTGGTGTCGGTGGCGGTGGTGGTGCTGATGCGCGTGGCCGGGTTGGTGCTGGTGGTGGCGTTGGTGTCGCTGCCCGCCGCCATGGCGCTGCAACTCACGCGGCGGCTGGGCGTGGCCATGGTGCTGGCGGGTGTGTTCTGCGGGCTGTTCACCGTGGGGGGGCTGGGGGTGGCCTATGGGCCAGACCTGCCCCCCGGGGCCACGGCGGTGTTGCTGGGGGCGGGGGTGTTCCTGTTGCAGCAGGGGGTGTTGTGGGCTGGGCGAAAAGTCCGGGACCGGTGTTCGGCTTAAAACTCGCCTTGGGTGTTTGGAAAAGGGCTCGAAAAATGCCCTCTCCCTGAGGGAGAGGGCGGACGAGGGTTGAGTAAAACGAAACCCGAGGCGGGTGAGGGGGCAAGCCCGAAACGTGAAAAATCCAGGCTTTGGCCCGTGATGTCTTTCCCCCTCACCCGACCACGACCTCACGTTGTTCAGTCGCGGTCTGCCCTCTCCCTCAGGGAGAGGGCAAAGGATTGCCCAAGAAGCCTTTTGTGTACACCGGGGTGGCTCGGCTCAGCGCCCCAGCGGGCCTTTGTAGCGGTGTTTGAGTTCCTGGCGCAGGGCGAAAATGCGTTTGCGCAGGCGCTCCACTTCACGGATGGCCACCTTGGTGTCGGTGGCGGCTTTGGGGTCCACGTCCATGGGTTCGCCAAACTTCACCAGCACCTTGCTGGGCAGGGGAATGGGGGCCCAGTAGTTCACGTCAATCACGGTGCCGTCGGGTTTGAAGCCCCCCAGGCCCACCACGTTGGGCACGGCCCAGCGGGTGCCATAAAGGGCGGCGGGCACAATGGGCGCGCCCGCCATGGCGGCCACGCGGGCGGCCCCCGGCTTGAAGCGCGTCAGCGCATCAGACCCCACCCAGTGCTTGATGCGCCCCTCTGGGAAAATCGCGCACAACTCCCC
>CAYJOG010000395.1:1009-3319 GCA_964371695.1 uncultured bacterium | reverse complement strand
CATGGGGAGTGTGTCGTCGGTGCTGCCGTCGTCAATCACCATCAGCCGCCAGTCTCCCAGCACACCTTCGCTGGCCATGGTGCTGAGCACGGCCCGCCAGGCCGCCACAAATCGCTCGATGGTGTCTTCTTCGTTAAAAGCGGGGGCCATCACCTGAAGGCTTGGGCCGGTGGTGGAGTCAGGACCGGACAACGGCCCCAGCCTAGCCTATTCCATAGACTTGGCACAACCAACGCCATGACGCATAATTCCCGGCCATGAATCCCGCTGACGTAATTGCCGTCATTCTGGCGGCGGGCCAGGGCAAACGCATGAAATCTCCCCTGCCCAAAGTGCTGGCGCCCGTGCTGGGCCGACCCATGGTGCGATATGTGCTGGACACCTGTCAGGCCGCTGGCCTGACCCGCGTGGTGCTGGTGGTGGGCCACATGCAGCAGGCGGTGCGTGACGAACTGGGGCCGGGTTATGTCTATGCCGAACAGACCGAACAACTGGGCACCGGCCACGCCGTGATGATGGCCCGCGAAACCATCGCCCCCTACCCCTACACGCTGGTGCTCAACGGCGACTGCCCCCTGCTCACACCCGCTGCCCTGCGGGCGCTGTTTGACGAAGCAGACCAGAACCGCGACCTTGTGTTTTTGTCCATCCGCCCCAGCAGTCCCCAGCCCTATGGCCGCGTGCTGCGCGACACCCAGGGCCGCGTGACCGGCGTGGTAGAGGCCAAAGACGCCACGCCCGATCAACTGGCGGTGGGCGAAATGAACGGCGGCATGTATCTCTTCCGCACCCCCACCCTGCTGGCCCATCTGGACAGCCTGGGACAGAACAACTCCCAGGGCGAGTACTACATCACCGATCTGGTGGGGATTTTTCTGTCAGAGGGCCTCTCGGTGCAGGCGGTGTGTGTGGACGAAACCGAAGTGCTGGGGGCCAACACGTCAGAGGACGTGGCGGTGCTGGAGGAAATTCTTTTGCGCCGCATCCAGACCCAGACCGCAGCCCCATGAGCCACCCCCTTTACAAGATGGGCATTGACGTGGGGGGCACCTTCACCCACGCCGTGATTGTGGCCACGCCGGGGCCGCAGCTCATCACCAGCCAGCGCACCCCCACCACCCACCGTCACCCCAATGGCGTGGCCGAGGGCATCATCCTGGCCGCCCGTCTGGCGCTGGAAAAAAGCGGCCTCAACCCGGCGGATATTTCGCTCATCGCCCACAGCACCACCCAGGCCACCAACGCCCTGCTGGAGGGTGACGTGGCCCCCGTGGGCATATTGGCCATGGGGGGTGGCGTGCTGGGCCAAAAGGTGAAAGCCGACACCCAACTGGGCAACGTGCCCCTGGGCAAAGATCACGCCGTGCCCACCCATCCTCTTTTTCTGCCCCAGGATGAACCCTCTGATGAAGACCTGCGCCAGGCCATCGAGGCCCTGCGCGCCCAGGGGGCCAGGGCGCTGGTGGCCGCCCAGGCCTATTCGGTGGACAACCCCGCCGTGGAAGAACGGGTGGTGACGCTGGCGCTGGAAATGGGGCTGCCCGCCACCGCCACCCACCACGTGAGCAGCCTCTATGGCCTCAAGGCGCGCCTGCGCACCGCCGTGATCAACGCCGCCATTCTGCCCGTCATGACCAGCACCGCCGAACTCACTGCCCGCGCGCTGGCCGAAAGCGGCCTTTTGGCCCCCTTGATGGTGGTGCGCAGCGATGGCGGCATGATGAGCCTCTCAGAGATGCGCCGCAGGCCCATCCTCACGCTGCTGAGCGGCCCGGCGGCGGGTGTGGCGGCGGCGGTGAAGTTCTCGCGCCTGAGCCAAGCGGTGTTCATGGAAGTGGGCGGCACCAGCACCGACATGAGCGTGATATTGGGGGGCCGGGCGCGGCTGAAAACCGCCCGCGTGGGGGGCCACCGCCTGCACCTCAAAACAGTGGACGTGACCACCGAGGGACTGGCGGGCGGCTCGTTGTATTCCCTTGAAAACAACCGACCCGTGGACGTTGGCCCCCGCAGCGCCCACATCGCCGGGCTGGGTTACGCCAGTTTCACCCAGGCCCAGGAGCCGGTCACTTTTGCCCCGCAGCACGACCACCGCCACCAGGGCCAGTCTTATCTGGCGGTGGTGGACCTGAAGGAACAGCACATCACACTGACCCCCACCTGTGTGGCCAGCGCCCTGGGGCGCATCGGCCCCGGCACACCCGCCAGCGCCACCGCCAGCACACTGCCCGCCGTGGTGGCCGCTGCCGCCCAGGCCCTGGGCCAGACCCCAGAGGCGCTTCTCAAAAATCTGGATTCCCTCAGCCGCAG
>CAYJOG010000395.1:0-999 GCA_964371695.1 uncultured bacterium | reverse complement strand
GGTTTTGTAGAGAATTTGCTCAAGGAACAAAACCTGGACAAATCTCGCCTGGTGCTGGCCTGGGGCGGCGGCGGGGCCTATGCCTACACCGGCGCGGTGGCGGTTGACCTGGGCATGAAAGAAGAACTCGTGCCCCACGCCGAGGTCATCAGCGCCATTGGCGCAGCCCTGGCGGCGGTGAAGGAAACCGTGGAGCGCAACATGCCCCAGCCCACCGAGGCCGATTTGCTGGCCATTCGCCAGGAGGCCCTGCAGGGCGCGGTGCGCATGGGGGCGCGGCCCGAAACCATCACCGTGCAGGTGACGGTGGACACCACACAAAACCTGATTCGCGCCGAGGCCGTGGGCAGCACCGACGCCACACAGGACACCAGCCAGTTGGACACCCCCGGCCTGCTCAAACACGTCGCCCCCCTGCTGGGTTTCACGCCCGACACCTTTGAGCCGGTGTTTGAAAACGACAGCTTTGTGGTGGCCCTGGCCAGCGAAGCACGGAAGCGGTTTCTGGGCCTGGGCAAAACCACACGGCGGGTGGCGGTGGTGGCCGAGCGCACCGGCGTGATGCGCGTGATGGTGGAAAACCCCGTGCTGGGGACCGCTACGTGCGGGACACTCAAAACGGAACTGCAAAACCTGCTGGAAAAACAGAGCCACTACGGCGACGCCGGGCAGGAGGCCCCCGCCGCCTGGGTGCTGGCGGCCCACAAACTCATTGACCTGAGCGCCGTGGGGGGCCTGGGTCCGGCTGTGAGTCTGTCGGGCGTGGAAACCGCCGAACTGCCCCCCGAAACGCCCTGCCTCATGCTGATTGGCAAACCGGTTTAAACAGAAGCGAATCGTGTCTGCGGAGTAGGCGCGGTGTCCGCACCGCGCTTTTTTATGACAGCCATGAGGACATCGCCGTCATTGCTGTCAGGTTTGTGAGAAAAGTCCCAGATTATCGAGGGTTTTTTGAGGTAGCCCCGGCGTCCCGCCGGGAGCATCAACCGCGCCAAAGGC
>CAYJOG010000394.1:0-3332 GCA_964371695.1 uncultured bacterium | reverse complement strand
GAATAACCCCTCACCTGCCCCTTCGGGGCTTCCTCTCCCCATAAAGGGGAGAGGGAATGATGTTGGATATCACAAGCTTCTGACAAATGATTTACCGCCTGCCGGTTCTCGCCAGAGCCGCCGCCCGTTTGTCGAGCATGGCCTGTGTGATGAGGGTGACGCCGCCGGGGGTGCGGGTGAACCACCGGGCGTCTTCTTTGGGATCTTTGCCCACCACCAGACCAGCGGGCACGCGGCAGCCCCGGCCCACAATCACCCGGTGCAGGCGGGCGTGACGGGCGATGTCCACGTCGGGCAACACCACGGACTCACTCAGCTTGGCGTAGGAATGCACATGCACCTTGCTGAACAGAATGGACTTCTCGGCCAGCGCGCCTGAAAGAATGCAGCCGTCGGCCACCAGACTGTCCATGGCGCGGCCACTGCGGGACTTGTTGGCGAACACGAACTTGGCGCTGGGCAACTGCCCCTGATAGGTGTAGATGGGCCAGTCGAAATCGTACATGTTCAGTTCCGGCTCGATGCGCGTCAGGTCCAGGTTGGCTTCCCAAAAAGCATCCAGCGTGCCCACGTCCTTCCAGTAAATGGGATTGTGGCGCGTGCCGCTCACACAACTGCGGGCAAAGGAATGGGCCAGCGCCAGCCCCTTGTCCGCCAGTCTGGGCATGATGTCCTTGCCAAAGTCGTGGCTGCTGTGGGGGTTGGCGGCGTCTTCTTCAAGCAGGCTGAACAGAAACGGCGCGCTGAAAAGATAAATGCCCATGCTGGCCAGACACACCCCCGGTTTGCCGGGCATGGAAGGCGGGCGTTTTGGTTTTTCCAGAAACCGCAGCACACGGCCCGTGGCGTCGGTCTGCATCACACCAAAACCCGTGGCCTCGTGGCTGGGCACCTCGTGGCAGGCGATGGTCACGTCGGCCCCGCTGGCCAGGTGCTCCTCCAGAAAAATGCTGTAGTTCATTTTGTAGATGTGGTCGCCCGCCAGCACCAGCACGTGGCGTGCGCCATATTCCCGCAGGCGCGGCAGGTTGGTATAAAGCGCGTGGGCGGTGCCGGTGTACCACTGGCCGCCGGACAGGGTTTCCTGGGCGGGCAACACGTCCAGAAACTCGTTGAACTCGCCCTTCAGAAAGTTCCAGCCCCGGCTGAGGTGCCCCAGAATGACCTGGGAGTGATATTGCGTGAGCACGGCCACACGCCGCACGCCGCTGTTGATGCAGTTGCTGAGAGCGAAATCGATGATCTTGAACTTGCCGCCAAAATCCAGCCCCGGTTTGGGGCAGGTGTGGGTGAGTTCCTGCAACCGGCTCCCCCGCCCCCCCGCCAGAATCACCGCCACGGTTTTGTTGATCTCCAGAGGCACCCGCACGTGATTGGTTTGAAATCCCAACGCCATTTTTTTCTCCCTGTCCTGAAAAGCTCGCTGTTCACCCAATCTGTTTCACGCAAAGAGATTTACAAAAAAGCCCTCTGTCTGGGCAATGAGCGCTGTGCTCAGAAACGGGCTGCTGGTGGTGAGAAAAACCACCAGGGGATTGTATTTGAGGGGGGCCTGAAACACCGCACGGCTTTCGCCCAAAGCCATGGGGGTGTCCAGCACCGAATTGATTTCGTCATACAGCCCCAGGCTGTCGCTTTCGGGGCCGCTCATCAGGTGTTCCACTTCCCCCGGCACGTCCTTCAGGGCCCGGCGCAGGGCTTCTTCATCCAGCGCCAGACGGCCATCCTGATACATCAGCCCCGCCAGGGCGTGGCCATGGGTGGTGAAACTTTCCAGAAACTGGTTGTAGCGGTGATACACCTGATTGAGCAGGCGGTTGTCTTCGTTGCCAAGAAACACCAGATGCTCGTTCAGCTCCCTGGAAAGTTTCGAGAACTGCCGCACCACGTCGCGCTCGGGGCGGCGCACCTCCAGCGTGATGGGCCCCCGCAGCGAAAGCGCCATGGCCCGCAGCTTCAGGCCCCGTTTTTCCACCAGGTCAAACTCGTTGCCGTCGTTCTGGATGGTTTCTCCGTCCAGCTCGATCACGGCGTCCTGCGCCCGGTGCACCACGCCGCCCGACTCACCCCGCTGGGGCCGGTGTGTCGTCAGCCCCAGTTTTTCCAGAAAACCATCGGGGCCGTCTTTCAGGTCAAAGGCAGCCTTGTCGCCGGTGAAGGTGGTTTTCAGTTCCAGGCGGGTTTTTTCGTTGCGGATGCGGGTCTGGGCCAGCAGGCGTTTTTCGAAGGGGCGCAGCGACTGGATGATTTTCTGGAACACCATCTGGCTGGTGTCCGCGCCAAAAATCTCTACCTGCAGCGGATAGATGGAGCCTTCGAGCCTGAGCTTGAACGGGTGCGCGCCCACGGCCACGGGGGGCAGGCCCTTGGCGGGCAGATGATCACTCTGCACGCGCATGGGCAATGCCAGTTGATGCACCATGACGGTGTAATGGCGCACCGGCGCGCCGCGCTTCACGTCGCCGCCAATCACCGAGCCGTCGGAACTCAGCAACTCCCGCGCACCAAACACGCTCACCTGCGCATCGGCGCTCACCAGGGGCAGCAGGGCCTGATGCAGCCGCAGGGACTGCCGGTTGAGCCGCCGGAACTTGCGGTGGTTGCGGTCTTCTTCTTCGGCGGCCTGAAAAGGCGACACGCGGGCCATGTCCATGAGCAACTGGGCGCTGAGCACCCGGTTGGTGAGCGTCTGGCCGAACATGCCCGCACGGGCGCGCCCCCCGGCGGGAGTCGTTTTGTCCGCCCCCACCGGCGGCGTGACCACACCCTGGCTGGGAATGATGATCATGGCCTGTCAGTTTAATACCAATTCACACCACCCCACCTTGTCTTCCCATCACCGTTTTTCCACCCGGTCCACCAATCTGGGTTTCCTCTGTTTGGTTTGTGAACCTGAGCGGCATCATTTGCCCTCTCCCTGAGGGAGAGGGCAGACCGCGACGAAACGCAGTGAGGTCGCGGTCGGGTGAGGGGGAAAGGCGTCATGGGCCAAAGGCTGGACTTTTTGGATTCCAGGCTTTCCCCCCCACCCCCCCCAGGGGTTGGTTGCCGAAGCCCACCGCCGCCCACCCCCACACCCGCCTCGGGTTTCGCTTCGCTCAGCCCTCGTCCGCCCTCTCCCTCAGGGAGAGGGCAAGTGAGGCCGATGAATGTTCAAAGAAATCTGAATATTCATAATATTCAGGGTGTGGTGAAAGTCCCTGTTATCCCAGCGCCGCCAGCACATCGGCGTGTTCATAGGCCTCGGCGCGGTGGCGGGGGGTGTAGCCCTCGGTGTCCGCCAGGGTCTGGTCTGCGCCGTTTTCCACCAGCAGGCGGGCCAGGTCTGCCAG
>CAYJOG010000393.1:0-3335 GCA_964371695.1 uncultured bacterium | reverse complement strand
GGAGAGGGGGGTGTGGGGGGCGAAGTCCTCCCAGTGGGGGGTTAGGGGGGCGAAGTCCACCAATATTCAGGCAAGGCCAACCAAAACAAACCGCCTGCAGGCTACAATGAGCCGCCTACAGCCCTTCCCCTGCTGGGGGCTTGGGCAGGCGAATCACCAGTTCCACAAATGCGCCCAGGTCCCGTTCTTCCACCGCGTGGGTTCCTTCTGCTTTTTTCAGCCGCTCGATGACCTGACGCAGTGATGAATAATGCCGGTGAACGGGCGGGGGCGGCGGTGCGCCGGTGTCTTCGGCTGGCCCCGCCGCCAGCAGGGCCGCCAGCGCCTCGGCGCTCAGTCGGCGGGCCAGGGCTTTGTCGGCCCACTCCCGTTGCAGGGCCACGTCGCTGATGTCCGCCAGCACACGCCCCACGGCCACCGCCAGTTCGCCGTTGTGAATGAAATCCTGCACCACCGGGTCCAGACTCAGCAGCCTGAGCAGCGTGGCCACCTGACGAGGGCTGCGGCCCACCTTTTGCGCGGCGCGGGTCTGGTTCAGTTGCTGCAAGGACATGAGGCGGCTGATGGCGCGGGCTTCTTCCATGGGCGTGAGGCTCTCGCGCTGGATGTTTTCCACCAGGGTGATTTCGATGGTGGTGGCTTCGTCCATTTCGCGCACATAGGCGGCGATGCGGCGGCGGCCCAGCAACTGGTGTGCCCTCAGGCGGCGCTCCCCCGCCACCAGTTCATAACCACCGGCCTTTTTGCGCACCACGATGGGGTTGATGAGTCCCACGCGGCGGATGCTTTCGGCCAGACTGTTCAGGGCGTCTTCGTCGAACATCAGCCGGGGCTGGTGGGGGCTGGGGGAGATGCGCGCCACGGGGACTTCCTCGACGGGCAGGGAGTGATCACCCAGCAGGGTATCCAGAAACGATTTGGCCATGGCGGTTTAACCCGCCGGGTATTTTATCAGAGCCTGTTTCCAAATTACGCCATGTGATACAGGGTGTAATAGAAACAGGCTCTTGCGGGCCATGGATGGCCCGCCCCAAAAACCGAAGTGTTGAAAAACGCTGAGGTTTTTGCCCGCCAAGGGGGCTTTGCCCCCGCTGGCGGTAAGTTTATAAAGTCCAGGACGGACTTTATAAACAGGTTCATCAGCAAATTAATGCAGGGGCCGCGTGACGGCCACCAAGCGGCCAAATACAAAGTCCCAGGGCTGCTCGCCCAGTTTTTGCGCCGCCACAAGGTGATAAGCCTCGTTTTTGCGGCACAGCACCTGACCACGGGTGGGGGGGGTCTGGCCGTGGGCGAGGGGTTCCACATGCAGGCGGTCGCCAGACAGGATTTCGTATTCAAAAAAGGCGTTGCCCGTGACTTGTAGGCAACGGGTGCCCGGAAAACTCACTGCCGTGGTGGAAAGCTCCTCCACCGCCTCGCGGGGCAGGCCCGCCGCCACGTTGCCCGCCAGGGGAATGCAGGGCTGCAACACGCCTTCTTCTTCGGCGGACATGGGGTTGAGTGTGCGGTAAGCGCCCTTTTGGCGGGTGATCCAGCCCTTCACGGCCAACACGTCCAACACACGCTGCACACTGGCTGTGGAGCGCAGCCCCACCAGTTCACCGATTTGCCGCACAGTGGGCGGCACCCGGTGCTCGGTCATGAATCGGCGGATGGCGTCGAACACCTGCCGTTGTCGTTCGGTTAATGGCTCGGCCATGGCGGGCGAATAATACTTCAATGAAAAAACATTCGCAACAACAAACATTCATAAAACTACGGTCGGCATAAAAATCGTTTAACTGTAAATAATTATGCGACAAACGTCCTGCCCAGGTGTTGTTTTAGAACCCCTGACAAAATCAATTTTGTCAGGGGTTCTTGCGGGCCTGGATGGCCCGCCTCGAAAACCGGAGGGTCACAGACCCGCAGGTTTTCGCGCTCGAACCGGGAATTCATTTCCCGGTTCGGCGCTAACAAAACTCCAGGGAGGGAGTTTTGTTAGGGGCTCTTATACTGTCTCGCCTTGAACAACGCCCCCCCCACGCCGCCCCCCCGCAACGAGGCCACCGAGCGCCGTAATGTGTTGCTGCAACTGATGATTTATGTGTTCCCCATGGTGATGGTGGGGGCGATTCCCCTGGGCATGACGCTTTATCCCTATTTCGCGGTGTCGCTCAAAAGTGTGGCCGCCCAGCGGGGCCAGCCCGTGCGCCGGTGCGAAAAAAGGGGAGAAGCACTGGAGGCCAACGAACAGGCTTGCTCGGTGATGGGGGGCAAGATGGTGTCTCACGACCAGTTCGCCTGCCCGGATGAGTATCCCTTTCTCATGGGTCAGGTCCGCGAAGGCAAGGATTTGAACCGCCGATGTTTTGACCGCCTGGGCAGCGGGGCCAAGGTGGGATTTGTGCCCCTCGACGAATGGGGCCAGCCGCGCCCGGCGGGCCTGGAGGGTTTGAGCACCCGTTGATGAAAGGCTGTCGCGGGCAGAAGATAGATAAAAATCAAAGGAGCTGATCATGGCCCTCACACCCTCAAACATGTTGCCCCTGGGCGTCACCGCCCCAGACTTTGCCCTGCCCGACACCGTGAGCGGAAAAACCCTTTCGCTGGCCGAACTGAAGTCAGACAAAGCCACGGTGATCCTGTTCATCTGCAACCACTGTCCTTATGTCAAACACATCAACACCGGCCTGGTGCAACTGGCGCGGGATTATCAGGCGCGGGGCGTGGCTTTTGTCGCCATCAGCAGCAACGACGTGGAAAATTACCCCCAGGATTCACCGGCGGAAATGAAAAAATCCGCCCAGGCGCTGGGTTATCCGTTTCCCTATCTCTACGACGAAAGCCAGGACGTGGCGCGGGCCTATCAGGCCGCCTGCACGCCGGATTTTTATGTGTTCGACAGGGCGCTGGGGTGTGTTTATCGGGGCCGCATGGACGGGGCCACGCCGGGCAATCAGGAACCCAACGATGGCCGGGACATCCGGGCCGCGCTGGAGGCGGTGTTGTCGGGCCAGCCGGTGAGCGAAAAGCAGATTCCCAGCATGGGCTGCAACATCAAGTGGAAGTGAGAGTGAAGGATTGGGTAGAAGCGGCAAGGCCACAGACGGGACGGCCATGGCTGCGGACTTTTGTCAAAAAGCAACCATCGTCCCCTCTCCCCTTTACGGGGAGAGGGTGATGTGAAGCATCGGGTGAGGGGTTAAGCAAAAAACAAAAAGCCAAATTCTTTTTTGGATTTTTTGCCGATGTCTAACCCCTCACCCGGCCTTCGGCCACCCTCTCCCCGTAAAGGGGAGAGGGGAATAGGGTGGTTTTTTCTTTTTACGCAGGCGAGGACGCCTGCGCCC
>CAYJOG010000392.1:0-3346 GCA_964371695.1 uncultured bacterium | reverse complement strand
CTATTGTGGTGCGCGAAGGGGAGCCGGAAATTTTGACCCTCCCAGAGGGTAAGGAAGCAGTGGCCTGAGCGTGAGCAATGAAGATGCTATTAGTGTAGATGGAGTGGTTGTGGATCCTTTGCCCAACGCCATGTTCAAGGTAAAGCTGGAAAACGGTATGGAAGTTCTGGCCCACGTTTCGGGCAAAATCCGCAAGCACAACATCCGCATTCTCATGGGAGACAAAGTAAAAATCGAACTCAGCCCCTATGACCTCAAAAGGGGACGCATCACCTACCGCTATCAGAAATAAAAAGAATCCAGGAGTCAGCCATGAAAGTCCGCGCCAGCGTCAAACCCATCTGTCCCAAATGCAAGGTTGTCCGCCGCAAGGGTGTTGTGCGGATCATCTGCGAGGCGCGCAAGCACAACCAGCGCCAGGGCTGAGCGCCCAACCCAAAAGGAGAAAACCAATGGCCCGTATCGCCGGTGTTGATATTCCAGACAACAAACGTGTGGTGATTTCCCTCACCTACATTTATGGCATTGGGGACACCACTGCCAGGAACATCGTGAAACAGGCGGGCCTGGACCCCCTCAAGCGCGTGAAGGACATGACCGACGAGGAAATGGCCAAGGTGCGCGGCCTCATCACCCAGATCAAGGTGGAAGGCGACCTGAAAAAAGACGTGATGATGAACATCAAGCGACTGGGTGAAGTGGGCAGTTACCGGGGCATGCGCCACCGGCTGGGTTTGCCCTCACGCGGTCAGCGCACCCACACCAACGCCCGCACCCGCAAAGGCCCCAAAAAGGGCGCGGTGGGCGGTCTCAACAAAAAAGCGACGAAAAAATAAGGCAGATCACACACGGGCGCGGCAACATCGGGCCACCGCGGAAAGGTTCCCCTCATGGCGAAAAAAGAAGTCAAAAAGAAAAAGAAAGTCAAAAAGAACGTGCCCACTGCCGTGGCGCACGTCAAGAGCACTTTCAACAACACCATCGTCACCATCACCGACCCCACCGGCAACACACTGGTGTGGGCCAGTGCTGGATCGGTGGGTTTCAAGGGAAACCGCAAGGGCATGCCCTATGCCGCGCAGATGGCCGCCGAGCGGGCGGGCCAGGCGGCGCTGGAGCACGGCGTGCGCCAGCTTGACATTGTGGTGAAAGGCCCCGGCTCGGGCCGCGAGGGGGCCGTGCGCACCCTGGGCAGTTTGGGTTTTGACATCAATACCATTCGCGACGTAACACCCACGCCTCACAACGGGTGCCGTCCCAAAAAGCGCAGGAGGGTGTAATTTCCAGTGGCAAGATATACAGGACCAATCGTTAAACAATCCCGCCGAGAAGGCGTGGCGCTGCACCCCAAGGTAAACCTTGAGCGGCGCAAGACCGCCCCCGGCCAACACGGCAAGCGCATGCGCAAAGCCAGCGAATATCAGGTGCAGCTGCGCGAAAAGCAAAAGCTGAAACGGTATTACGGTGTGCTCGAGCGGCAGTTTCGCAACTATTACCAGGAGGCCGACCGCCTGCTGGGCGTGACCGGCGAAATTCTGGTGCAACTGCTGGAGCGCCGCCTGGACAACACCGTGTTCCGCATGGGTTTTGCGGCCAGCCGCCAGCAGGCCCGCCAACTGGTGGGGCACAACCATTTCCTCGTCAACGGCAAAAAGGTGAACATTCCCAGTTACCTGATCAAACCCGGAGACGAAATCACTATCAAGCCGGGCAAAGAAAACAAACCCCCCGCCGTGATTGTGCAGGCCAGCCAGGCCGCCGCCCAGGAGGGATATCCCAGCTGGGTGAAAGTGGACCCCCAGAACCTGAAGGGTTCCGTGGTGCGCCTGCCCGAACGCAGCGACCTTGACCTTGAAGTGCAGGAACGCCTTATCGTCGAGTATTACAGCCGGTAATTCACTTAGGAGAGACACACATGATCAAGCTGGTGGAACCAAAGATTCAGAAAGTGGAAATGGTGGGCAACCGTGGCCTGTTTTGCGTGGAGCCCCTGGAGCGGGGCTTTGGCCTGACGCTGGGGAACAGCCTGCGGCGCATCATGCTCAGCGTCATCAGCGGCGCGGGCATCTTCTATGTGAAAGTGGGCGGCGTGCTGCACGAGTTCAGCAACCTGCCTTCTGTCAAAGAAGACACCATGCCCATGCTGCTGAACCTGCGCGAGATGCCCATCCGCACCACGGTGGTGAACCCTGACCCCCTCAAGCTGCGCAAAAAAGGCAAGGGTGAGGTGAAGGCTGGCGATTTCGATGCGCACCCCGACATCAAGATTCTCGACCCCGATCATCACATCGCTACCATCGTGGACCCCAAGGGCGAGCTGGAACTGGAAGTGGGCGTGGTGATGTACAAGGGCTACCTGACGGTGGAGCAGGTGCATCGCCATCTTGAAGAAGACCACAAGGGCTGGGTCAACGAAGAAGAAGGCATGATTTTTCTGGACGTGGACTTTTCACCCGTCAAGCACGTGCGCTTCTGGGTTGAAGAAACCCGCGTGAAAGACCGCAGCGACTACGACAAACTTTTCATGGAAGTGCGCACCAACGGCTGCGCCACTCCCGAAGAAGCCATCAGCGAAGCCGCCAAAATCCTGCGCGACCACGCTGGTCTGTTTGTGGATTTCGAACAGCGCATGTTGCTGCAACGCCAGCGCGAACAAGAGGTCGCTCAAGAGAAAGAAGCCCTGCTCAAGCTCAGCATCGAAGACCTCAACCTGGGCCAGCGGGCGCTCAACTGCCTGCGCCGCGAAGGTATCCGCACCGTGGGCGAAATCATGGCCCGCAGCGAAGAAGACCTCATGAACCTCAAGAACTTCGGCGAAAAATCCCTTCTGGAGATCAAGGAAAAAATCCAGAAAATGGGTCTGTCGCTGAAAGAAGACGAGTTCGCCTGAACCGTCTGAATCACTCGGTTTATCCAAAGCCCCGGCGTGAGTCGGGGTTTTTTATTGCGTTTTATGACAGTTGTCTTTTGGGGGGCGTTGCCCCCCAAACCCCCCACCGAGGGGATTCATCCCCTCGGACACCCCAGGTTTGGCGCTGCGCGCAGAAGAAAAAGCACCCTCCGTTCCCTCTCCCCTTTACGGGGAGAGGGTGGCGCGTAGCGCCGGGTGAGGGGTGTATTCAAAAATAAAAAACCAAATTCTTTTCTGGATTTTTGTCTATGTTTTGCCCCTCACCCGGCCTGCGGCCACCCTCCCCCCAGAGGGGGGAGGGAACGATGTTCGCTTTTTGTAAATGTTGGCCGCCACAGACGATGCGCCCGTGGCTACTACGGAAATTTCGGATTGGCTTTCAACCCTGCGGTTCCCACAGGTTGGACCACCACGGCGGGCTTTGCCCGCCTCGTC
>CAYJOG010000391.1:0-3361 GCA_964371695.1 uncultured bacterium | reverse complement strand
TGCGACATCAGCCAGCCCCCCGTAATCAGCACCCCCGCCAGCAGCGGGATTTCTACAAACAGGTCTATGAGGTAGTGGATGCGGGCGGCGGCGCGCTGGCCGGCTTCGTCTTTTGCGGCCAGTTCCACCACTGTCTCGGCCAGCACCACGCCGCCCCACATGGTCACGATCATCAGGTGGGCGATGTGCAGGGCGTTCACGCGGAAATTGTACCACCCCCAAAGCCGCCATTTTTTGCCGCTACAATCCACCCGGCCCGCACCGTGAGCGATTCACTCCCTTTCCATCCCTGGCCCGCCGTGAGTTTTTTTGCGCCGGTTTATGACGACGCCGCCACCATTGGCCACGTGGTGGAAAAGGCCGTGGCCCTGTTTGAAGACAAATGCCCCGATTACGAAATCTGGCTCATCAACGACGCCAGCCCCGACAACGCCCACGAAGTCATCGCCGCCCTCATGGCCGCCAACCCCAAAATCCACACCCTGCGGCACGAGCGCAACCTGGGTTATGGCCTCACCATCCGCGACGGCCTGCGGCTGGCGAGCCGGTTTGAACTGGTGGCGTTTTGCGACGGCGACGACCAGTTTGACGTGCGGGACCTGAACACCCTTGTGCCGCTGCTGCTCAGCGAAAACCTCGACGCCGTCATCACCCGGCGGGTCACCTTCCCCAACGGCCCCCTGCGCACGTTGCTCAGCCGTTGGTATAACTTCCGCGTGCGCCTGATGTTCAAGACGCCCTTCCACGACATCTCCTGCTCGCTCAAATTGTTCCGCCGCAGCAAGCTGGCGGGGCTTGATTTCATCAGCGAAAGCCCGTTTATTGACGCCGAGGTGGTGTTGCGACTGCTGAGGGCCGGGGGGCGGGTGAAAGAAGTGGGGATTCCCAGTTATCCGCGCATTTCGGGCCGCAGCCACAGCCTGCGCCCCCGCAATTTGTTGCAGGTTTCGCGGGAAATGAAGCAGATTCGGCGAGAATTGAAGGGGTGAACGGCACTCTGACCATGGCCAGCCACGTGGCGCTCGACACCATGCGCCGCGCCCTGGGCCGCCCCAGCCCCGTGCGGTCGCTGGTGTTCAAGGTCACGCGGCGCTGCAATCTTTTCTGCGAGATGTGCTACACCCACGAGGGCGAAACCACCGGCGAGGTGACGCCCGAAGAAGCCGCAGTTTTTTTTGGCGCAGGCGGCTTTGAGCAACTGCACCTGCTGCGGTTCACCGGGGGCGAGCCGTTTCTGCGTCAGGACTTCACCGAACTCTGCCGCGCCGTGCTGAGCGGGGCTAGGCCCCGACTGCTCTACCTCACCACCAACGGCACCTTTGCGGACAGGCTGGAAACCTGGCTGAAGGAAATCGCCGCGCCCTTTGAGGGTGACGTGACCGTGCAGATCAGCCTGGACGCCGCCGATGAACTGCACGACGAAATCCGCCAGAAAAAGGGCACCCTGCCCCGCACACTCGCCGCCGCCGAACTGGTGCGGGATTTCGCCCGGCATCATCCCCATCTGTCCCTGGGGCTGAACCAGACCATCACGCCCAAAAACCTCCAGTCCGTGGCCGGCGTGGCCGAGGTGGCCCACCGCCTGGGGGCGCAGCACACGGTGATCCTCGCCCAGGAAGACCACGAAACCCGCGAGCGGCCCCTGAATACCGGCAGCCCCTTTGTGCTGCGCACACCCATTGGCAAAGCCGAGGTGGAAGCGCTTTACGCCGACCTGCGCACCCACGCCCCCGGCAACCTGGGGCTGGCGGCAGAGGGGGGCTTCAGCGCCCGGCTGCGCAACGCCACACAGTCGTTCATGCACCAGCAGGAGAAACGCCAGTTGCTGGCGGGCACCCCCCCGCCCCGTCTGAACTGCATGGCGGCCTTCACCTATCTGCGCCTCTCGCCAGAGGGCGACATCACCCCCTGCTCGCTCAAAAACCACCTGCTGCTGGGCAACCTCAAGACCCACACGCTGGCGCAGATCTGGCACAGCCCCCAGGCCGCCACCGCCCGGCGCGAGGTGATGGCCTGCCCCGGCTGCTGGGTGGAGTGCGACATCATTCCGGGTCTGGCCAACCAGCCGGTTTTCTGGCGGCATGTGGCGGGACAGGTGTTGTAGGCAATTTCATGAACAATCAGGACTAAGCGCGACACCTGTGGGGTAATAAAAAAGCAAAAAACCATTGTTTTTTGGATTTTTCATGTTTGAACCCCTCACCCGCCGCAAATCACCCTGCGGGCGCTTCGCGGCGACCTCTCCCCATTAAAGGGGAGAGGTGAAAAACCCAGGTTTTCGCGCCCGTGGTTGGATTTACCCAAGGCCCCTACAGCCCCAGCGCTTCGGTGATGAGGTTGTCGGGAATCGGCTCGGTGATGTGGGTTTTCCAGTGGCGTTCGTCGGCCAGGTCCAGGCGCTGAGGGGGATTCAGGCGTTCGGCCTGGGCGTCGAACATGATCTTGACGATGGGGCGGAAGGGTTTGTTGATGTTGGTGCCCACCACCACACCCGCCTCGCCGGTGGATAACCGCACCGAACTGCCGATGGGGTATATGGCCATCTGGCCCATGAAGGCCCGCAGCACCGTCATGTCAAAGGCGTTTTTCATGCGGGTGAGGATGGTGCGCCAGGCCACTGCGGGAATGTAATTCTCCTTGCGATAGGGCCGCACACCGGTGAGGCCTTCATACACGTTCGCCAGGGCCACGATGCGGCTGAATTCGTCTATTTCATCGCCCTTGAGCCCCCTGGGATAACCACTGCCGTCGGCCAGTTCGTGGTGGTTGCGCACCACGTTCACCACCTCAGCGGGCAAGCCCGCGTCCTGGGCGGCCCTGTAGCCGACCTCGGTGTGTTCGCGCACTTTGACCCGTTCCTCTTCGTTCAGCAGGCGGTCGTGCATCCACGCCTCGCGGGGAATCAGCACCATGCCCACGTCGTGCATGAAACCCGCCTTGCCCAGCAAAAGCTGCTCGTCTTCGCTGTATCCCAAATGCTCGCCGCACACCATGCTCAGCACCGCCACGTTCACGCAATGGCTGAACATGAAGTTGTCCACGTTGCTCAGCAGCGTCATGTTCAACATCAGGTTCCGGTCCAGCGTCAGGCGGTCAAAAATATCGTGCAGGTGTTCGTCCAGCGGTTTGCCGTCGCTCAACTGGCCAGAGCGCATTTTCGAGAGAACCTCGGTGAGAGATTTCACCGCCCGCTCGTGGGTGCGGATGAACCCCTTGCGCAGTTCCTGCTCTTCGCGCTCCACACGGGCGTGATCCACCTCGACAAAGCCGCGCACCCACACCTCGTCCACGTCCCAGATGATCAGCTTCTGCAACTGCTCGTTGCCCAGCACCACGCCTTCTTCGAGCAGCATGTTGCCGT
>CAYJOG010000390.1:0-3373 GCA_964371695.1 uncultured bacterium | reverse complement strand
GCCCCAGGTGGTCTTCGCCAGCCATTCCAACTGCGCCCACCTGTTGTGGCTGGCCCGGTGGCTGGTGTTTCCCCGTTACCGCATGGTGTTCCGCTGCCCCTGGGTCAAGGCCCCCGGCACCGATTTTGACCAGTGGTATCCGGGCGCAGCCGACGTGCTGCATTACCAGCGGCGGGCTTATCCCAAGGCGGCGGCCATCGTGGCCCAGTCGGCGGCCATGGGGGACATCCTGCGGCAGACCCTGTCGCTGCGGCAGGGTCAGGTGCGGGTCATCGGCAACCCGCTCGACATGGCGCAACTCGCGGCCCTGGGACAAACCGCGCCCGACCCTTTTTCGGGGCCGGGGCCGCACCTGCTTTATGTGGGTCGGCTGGACGCCCTCAAGGATTTGCCCACGCTGTTCAGCGCTTTTGAAACCGTACACCGCGAGACAGGCGCAGACCTGACGCTGGTGGGAAGCGGGCCGGAAGAAAAAAAACTCCGGGCGCTTGCCGCCGGCCTTGGCCCTGCCGGGCGGGCCATTGTTTTTGTCGGCGAACAGGAAAACCCCTATCCCTGGTTTGCCCACGCAACTCTGTTTGTCATGAGCAGCCTCACCGACAGTTTTCCCAACGCCCTGCTGGAGGCCCACGCCTTTGGCCTGCCCAGCGTGAGCACCGACTGCCCCCACGGCCCCGCCGCCATCATTCAACCCGAAAAAACCGGCCTGCTCACACCCGTGGGGAACCCGGCGGCTTTTGCCCAGGCCTGCCTGCGTCTGCTGCGCCACGAGATGCCTTTTGACCGGGAAGCGGCCCTGGCGGTGGCCCGGCGGCACGACATCAAAACCATCATTCCCCAATACGAAGCCCTTTTTGCCGAAGTGGCCGGGGGCCGCCCGTGAGCACACAGCCCAAGGTGCTGCTAGTGCATGCCTGTGGTCACCGGGCGCTGAACTACATGCAGCAGACCCTCACCTGGGGGCTGCTGCGCAGGCCCCGTGATTTTGTGCTGGGGCCGCCCTGGAACCGCTTCAAGGTGCTGCGGGTGCTGCTGGGGGCGGTGGATCAATACGCCGCGCTGGGATACATGCAGGACTGGCGAACCGCCTTTGAAACCGCCCCCCGCATCAGGGCCGAAACCGTCAACCTCACCAACTTTGTGGACTATGCCGCCGCCCGGCGCAAGATGCGGGAATATCCCCTGGTGGTGGTGCTGCACGCTGCGGGCGGCGACAGCATGGACGTGCTGCTGCGCACCGCCAGCTGGTTCCGGCGGCGGCAAGGCCGACTGCTGGTGCTGTTTGGCAACGAGTTCGACCTCATGCCCCAGCGCATCGCTTTTTTGCAGCGCACCGAGGCGGATTTTGTGGGCACCCAGTTGCCCCTGGCGGCGGGGCGCTGGCTCTATGAACCGGCGCAGAAAACCCGCGTGCTGGCAGCCCCCCACGCGCTGAATCCCCAGGTGTTCACCCCCGGCCCGGCCCAGGACAGGCCCCTGGATTTTGTGTTTTGCGGCGCGAAATACAACCTCTACATCGGCGACCGCGAACGCACCACCATTCTGGAACACCTGCAGCAACACGGCGCGGAATATGGCCTGCGTTGCCTGTTTCACGAAGGCACCAAACCCCAGGCCGAGTGGATCAAACTGCTACAAAGTTCCTGGGGAACCATGGGGGCGGAATCGGGCACTTATTTTCTGGAGCGCACCGACGAAACCATCCGCCACGTCACGGTCTTTCTCAAAGAGAATCCCCAGGCCAGTTATGAAGAAGTGCAGGAAAAGTTTTTCAGGCATTACCCCAACCCCGTGAGCGGCAAGGCGTTGTCGTCGCGCCATTTCGAGGCCATCGGCGCCAAAACCTGTCAGGTGCTGCTGGAGGGCCATTACAACGGCATCCTGCAACCCTGGGAACATTACATCCCGGTCAAAAAAGACCTTTCAGACATCGCAGACGCCATCGCCTGCTTCAAGGACGCAGCACAACGCCGCGCCATTGTGGACCGCGCCCATGACTTCGCCCTGGCACACCACACCTATGCCCACCGCGTGGCCGACCTGCTGTCTCAGGTGCTCGGAAGCAGCGTTTAAAACACCAACCCCTGCGTCGGCAGCTTGCCTGAAAAAAGACTCTGTTTGCCCTGGACCACACGCAGCCCCCTGGGCGTGAACACACCGGCGAGGCGCGGTGACAGGCCCTGTTTTTGGGCTTCCGCCAGAAAGACTTTTTCTTGAGCAGCGGGCACGGCCAGCAAAAAGCGGCCGGGGGTTTCGTCGAACAACAAACCATCCCAGCGGGCGGTTTTGCCGTTCACGCGGGCGGGCAGGGACAGGGATAAACCCGCGCCACCCCACCACGCCAGTTCCAGCGCGCTCAACAACAAACCGCCGCTGGCGATGTCGTGACAGGCGTGTACAAAACCTTTGGCCGCCCCCACACCCAGCAGCTTGCGCGCCTTGGTGAAAAACCCATTGAGGGCCTTCAGGTCCAGCGCCGTGAGCGGCCCCGCCAGTTGGCCGTGAAGGGTCTCCAGATATTCGCTGCCCCCCAGGTTCACCCCCCAATCTCCCAGCAGATACAGGGTGTCCCCTGCCCTCGCACCGTCCTGACGCATCACGCGGCGGGTGTCTTTGAGTTTGCCCAGCACGCCCACCACCGGCGACGGAAAAATCGCCCCCAGCGCACCGCGCTCGTTGTAGAAACTCACGTTGCCCCCCGTCACCGGCGCGCCAAAGGCCCGGCACGCCTCGCCCAGTCCCGCCACACACTCGGCGAAATCCCACATCACTTCGGGCCGTTCGGGGCTGGCAAAGTTGAGGTTGTTGGTGGTGGCCAGGGCCTCTGCCCCCACGGCAGTGAGGTTGGCCACCGACTCCGCCATGATCCACCGGGTGCCCTCGCGGGGGTTCACCTGACACCAGCGCCCGTTGCCGTCGGTGCTGAGGGCGAGGCCCAGATGTCCCGCTTCTTTAATCCAAACCACGCTGGCGTCGCAGGCCCCCGCCAGCACTGTGCCGGTCTGCACCTGATGGTCGTAGGTTTTGAGAATGCCCGCCGCGCTCATGAAAGCGGGCGAAGCGAGCATTTTTTTCAGCACCGGGGCAAAGTCGCCCGGCAGCGGTGGCTGTTTTTTGAGCACGGGCAATTGGCGGGGAGACAGGGGGCGGCGATAAACCGGTGCGTCTTCGGTGAGCAGGTCGGCCTGCACGCGGGCCACCTCTTTGCCATAGGCGCGCATCACCAAATCCTTGCCTTTGCTGATGTGGCCGATGCGGGCGGCGTCCAGCCCCCATTTTTTGAAGATGCGCATCACCTCGGCCTCGCGGCCTTTCTGCACCACAAACAACATGCGCTCCTGGCTTTCGCTCAGACAGAGTTCCAGCGGCGTCA
>CAYJOG010000389.1:0-3375 GCA_964371695.1 uncultured bacterium | reverse complement strand
GGGAGGGCCGCCGCCCTCCCAGTGGGGGGTTTGGGGGGCAAAGCCCCCCATCTTCTTTTACATCCAACTTTTATCTCCAAAAATCACACCATCCCGCCCGCCAGCGCCCCAAGGGCGGCGGCCTCCATTTTGGCCAGAGAGCCGGGCCGCAGGCGCGTCACATCGGTTTCATCCGGGCCGGGTTGTTCAAAAGATTTTAAAAACGCGGGCAAAAGATTCAGGCGGGCATCGGAAACACTGGGGCCTTTTTCGCGGGCCAGAAGCCGCTTGGCCAGCATCCCTTCTGGCACGTCCAGAAACAGAAAATCCAACCGCGCACCGGCTTTGGCCGCCGCCCCCCGGAACTGATCGCGCCGCGCCCGGCTGTGAAAAGTGGCGTCGAGCAGCAGCGGCTGAAATCGCCTGGCGGCGTCCCCGGCCAGTTGCAGCAATCGCCCATAGGTGCGCTCGGTGGCGCGGGGGGAATAGAGCTTTTCCGCCAGCGGGCCGCCGTCGTCTTCGGGCCTTAAACCGAACAGTTCCTTGCGCACCACGTCGCTGTTGAACAGGCCCACACCCAGGCGCTCTGCCAGGGCGCGGGCCAGTGTGGACTTGCCGCTGGCGATGTTGCCCATCACCACCACCCAGCGGGGTTTCAACCCCAGGTGACAAAGCCGCAGCGACGTTTTCAGATAATCCAGCGCCTGGGCCTGCGCCTGTTGCTGTTCGTCAGCGGGCACGCCGGTGTCCAGCGATTTCAGCCCCAGCACCTTGGCGCGGATCAGCGCCCGGTGCGCCGCAAAACAAACCTGCGCCGAGGTCATGTCCGCTTTGCCCAAGCGCCGCTCGAATTCTCTCAGCAGCGCCATCGCCAGGTCTTCGCGCCGCCGCGCCATCAGATCCATCACCAGAAAAGACAGGTCATAGGCCACATCGGCCACCCGAAAATCGCGGCTGAACTCGATGCAGTCAAACACGGCGAAGTGAGGCTCTTTTTTCAGGAACAACACGTGACCGGCCTGCAAGTCACCGTGGCCTTCCACCACCCAGCCCGCCTGGGCTCTTTTTTGGAGCCAGGGGGCGAGTTTTTGCAAGTGCCCCCGCTGGGCTTTTTGATAAAGGCGCAGCGCCTGTTGCTGACCCATGCCCGCCAGCACCGGCGAAGCCTGTTTGAAGTTGTTGCCGATGAGCGTGCTCGCGGACCAGGTGAGTTTTTCTGCTTGCGCGGCCTTTAACTGTCGCCGGTAAAACCCCGCCAGAAAACCCGCGAGTTGTTTCATGTCCGGGAGGCCCACCCGACCTTTGGCCAGGCGTTCGCTCAGTTCGCTGCCCGGCGGAAACCGCCGCATTTTCAGAATCCACTCCGTGGGTTCGCCCTCGCCGGTCCAGTTCCAGCGGCCTTTTGGGTCGCGGTAAAGCGGCACGGGGCCGACATAAAACAGCGCGGCCAACCGCTGGTTCAGGCGATATTCCTCCTCCACAAAAAACTTTCGTTTTTCCGCCGTTCCAAAATCGAGAAAGGCAAACGTCACAGGTTTTTTCACCTTGTAGACCCAGTGGCGGCCCACAAACACCCACGAGATGTGGGTCTGAATCAGCCGCACCGGCCCGCCCGCGTGGGGATAATTGGCTGGGTCGCTCAAAAAACGCACCAGCGACGCAGATAGATTTTCCCCACCCTTTTTCACACCGTTTCCCACGGATGCGAAACAAGCCTGGGCAAACTTTTGTCCCTTTCCAGGGACACGGCCTCCATGCTCGGCCCCTGTGTGAGAAAATCAAAAAAGGTCTGCTTTTGACCAGTGAGGCGCAGATAGTCTTTTTCGGCCAGCACCACCACCACTTCACCCCGGTGCGTGATCCGCTGGGGGCCGTCCTCCAGTGCCATCCGCACCACTTTACTGAACCTGTTTTCTGCGTCCGTCATTTGCCAGCCCATTGCGCCATCCAGTCTGGCGAAAGCAGTCGGCAACTTCAATCCGAACTGGCCAAACCCACCTACACCATGGCCATTTTACTGGGTTGCGCCACCGCTGAGAGCCGCAGGTCCGTCACCTTCCAGGACACCAGTCCCCCGCCGGGCCAGGTCTCGCGGCCAATGGTGCATACCACGTCCACCACCGCGCCATTCAGCGCCGTGGGGCCAAGCAGCCGCCCACCCTGAAAAAACATCATGGTCTCTTCGTGGCCCTGGCGATCCACCACCCACAGTTTCAGGTGCTCGCTGCCGCCACCCCGGAACTGCACCTGTGTCACCTTCAGGTTGCGCACCATGAACTGCGGCGCGGGGTTGGCCACGCCAAAAGGCTCCATGGCCTCCAGCGCCCGCAGCAGGGTTTCGTCCACATCCGTCAGCGAAAGCTCGCCATCCAGCTCCAGCGTGCGCACGGGGGGGTTGCTGTTCAAATCCCGTGCGCAGCCCTCTTGCAGCAGCGCCTGAAAATCTTCCAGTGCCGGAGCCAGCAGCTCCACCCCCATGGCGGCGTGGTGCCCCCCGGCCTTCAGCGCCATGCCCTCGCGCACCGCCTGACGCATCAGGCCCAGCAGATCGGCGTGGGTGGGGTTGCGGGCGCTGCCCTTGAGCACGGCGTCGTGGCCGCGTTTTTCGCCAGAGGGGCACAACAACACGGTGGGGCGCACGGTGGCGTCGGCCACGCGCCCAGCCACCACGCCCAGCACGCCAAAATGCCAGTCGCCCTGCACCACCACCGCCCAGGGCGGGTCACTGAGGTTCACCTTGCGGGCCACCTGACGGTAAACATCGGCCTGGACATCGCGGCGTTGCAGATTCACGTCTTCAAGCTGGCGCGCCAGACGCGAGGCCTCGGTGCGGCCGTTTTCCACCAGCAGCCGAAAGCTGGTCATGGGGTCGCCCATGCGTCCGCTGGCATTCAGGCGCGGGATGATCTGAAAATCCATGTCATAACCCGTGAGCACGCGGCCGGGGCGCAGGCCGATGCAGTCCTTGAGCGCCTTGATGCCCACCCGCTTGCCAGCCTGAAGGCTCAGCAGCCCCCGGCGCGAAAACAGGCGGTTTTCGCCGCTTAAGGCCATGCGGTCGCTCAGGCAACTGAGGGCCACCAGGTCCACTTCGTTTTCCAGGGCTTCTTCATCGCTCAGGCCCAGTTGCCGGGCCACGGCCACGCCCAGCTTGAACGCCACGGCGCAGCCGCTCAGGTGCTTGAAGGCGTAATCACAACCCTCTTGATGGGGATTGATGAGGGCCGTGGCGCGGGGCACGGGCTGGCCGGGATCGGGCTGGTGATGATCGGTGATCACCACCTCCAGACCCAGAGACCGGGCATAGTCCACCTGTTCCACCGCCGTGGTGCCGTTGTCCACCGTGATCACCAGCGACACGCCGCTTTTTTTCATGGCGTCCAGGCCGGTGCGGGT
>CAYJOG010000388.1:0-3386 GCA_964371695.1 uncultured bacterium | reverse complement strand
GGGATAACCGGTGTAAAGGGGGATGTCGGGGTCGCGGGGGGTGTAGAGGTCTTTGTGGTGGCGGAAATGCAGCTTGCGGTAAGCAAACAATGAGATGAACAGGGGATAGGCGCAAAGCCACCGGCCCACCCAGTCGTTCAACCGGGGCTGGGCAAAGAGCGACCGGTGGCTGGCGTCGTGCATCAGAATGGCCAGGGCGTGTTGCGTGCGGGCCATGAAAACCACCAGAAACGGATAAGCCGCCCAGCGCCACGGCCCGCTCAGGGCCACAAAAATCCAGATGCCCAGGGCGGCCATGGCCCAGGTGCTGAACAGGCTGAAGACGGCGTGGCCGGTGTGAACGGTTTTCAGCCGGTTCACCAGGTCCCCGTCCAGCCGCAACTGGGTTTTCAGTCCGCCCCGCATTTCGCCGTGGTCTTGGGCGGTGGCGCCGCTTTGTTCCTGGGCGAGAGCCGCTACCGGTGGCGAAACAGGTTCCACGGCCTTATTTTGCCTCGATTGGAGAGGTTTATGAAGGTTTGAGCGGAATTTTTCTTCCAACAGCGAGTTGAGAAAATTCGTCCTGGCTTTTTTTAACCAGATGCGCTCAAACAAAGCCCGCACAAAACCACGCTTTTGCTCGGGTTTTTAAAGCCGCAGCCAGCAAAAAATCCATCTTTGGATTTATAAAGGGCGTCCCTCAACACCCCTATCGACCCATTTTGTTCATCTGACAATGCAAACCTTTTGGAAAAGGTCTAAACTGGTCGTTTAATTCTGCTACGGAGAGCGGTTTCATGAGATATGCGCTTTTAAGCGTCAGTGATAAAACGGGTCTGGCGGCCTTTGCCCAGGGTCTGGCGGCCCAGGGGTTCACCCTGTTGTCCACGGGCGGCACCTTTCGACACCTGCAGGAACAGGGCCTGGAGGCCATCGAACTGAGCCAGTTCACCGGCCACCCCGAAATGCTGGATGGTCGTGTGAAAACCCTGCACCCCCGCGTTCACGCCGGTTTGCTCTATAACCGTCAGATTCCTGAACACGTTCAGGCCATGGAAAAGATGGGCTATGGGGCCATCGATGTGGTGGCCGTGAATCTTTATCCCTTTGAAGCCACCGTGGCCAAAGCAGACTGCACTTTTGAAGAAGCGGTGGAGAACATCGACATCGGCGGCCCCAGCATGATTCGCAGCGCCGCCAAAAATCACCAGAGCGTTTATGTGGTGACGGACCCAGCGGATTACGGCACGGTGCTGGACGCCCTGAACGACCCCGGCCCGGACGGCGGCCTGGGGCTGCGCCGTCTGCTGGCGCTCAAGGTGTATCAGCACACCGCTGCCTACGACGCCGCCATCAGCCGTTATCTGCAAAGCAGGGTGCCCGAAGCCCCCGTGTTGCCCCAGCGTTTTGGCCTGGGCCTGACGTTGCACATGGGCCTGCGTTATGGCGAAAACCCCCATCAGCAAGCGGCCTTTTATGCCCTGCCCACACCGGCGGGGGCCATTTCTTTTGCCCGCATGGCCCAGCACCAGGGCAAGGAGCTCAGCTTCAACAACCTGCTGGACCTGAACGCTGCCCTGCTGCTGTCGCTGGAAATCAAAAACCCCTGCGCTGTTGTCATCAAACACACCAACCCCACCGGCGTGGCCACCCATGTGTCGCTGTTGCAGGCCTACATCAACGCCCGCGACGTGGACCCGGAGGCGGCCTTTGGCTCCATCATGGCTTTTAACCGGCCCGTGACGGTGGACCTGGCCCAGGAACTGGCCAAGACGTTCATCGAGGCGGTGATTGCGCCGGGCTTTGAGCCCCAGGCCCTGGCGGTGCTTTCGGCCAGTAAAAAACACCAGCGCATTCGCCTGCTGGATTACGCGGGCAGCGAGAGGCTGGCGGGGGCGCTGGACGTGAAACCCGTGGCGGGGGGCCTGCTGGTGCAGACACCGGACAACGTGTTGTTTGAAGGCAAGCCGCAGTCGGTGGGGGGCCGGGAACCCACGCCGACGGAACTGGAAAACCTGTACCTGGCCTGGGCTGTGGTGAAGCATGTGAAAAGCAACGCCATTGTGCTGGCCAAAGACGGCGCCACCGTGGGCACTGGCGCGGGGCAGATGAGTCGTGTGGCCTCGCTCAAGAATGCCCTGGAGGTGGCGGCCCACCGGGCAAAGGGGGCCGTGCTGGCCTCTGACGCGTTTTTCCCGTTCCGCGACAGCATTGACTTGGCGGCCCGCCACGGCGTGACGGCCATCATTCAGCCCGGCGGCAGCATTCGGGATGAAGAAGTCATTCAGGCGGCCAAAGACGCGGACATCGCCATGCTGTTCACCGGCATGAGACATTTCCGCCACTGAAAACAGCCTCACAAACAGTTGGCTTCAATTTTTGGTAATCTTTCACGGCCTACCCCATGGCGCATTTCATCTCCCAAAACGGTTTGTTACCCGGATTGTTCCTGTCAGGAAACTTTCGCCCCCTGGAGCGTGACGCCCCATGAGCCGGTTTCTGATAAAAGGTGAAGTGAGGGAACTGGAGACGGGGGAGGTGATGTTCACCCAGGGCCAGCCCATGAGCCGGGACGAAAAGTGTGTTTTTATCGTGATGGATGGCCGCATGCACCTGGTGCGCAAACTGGCCAGCGGGCGCATTCTTTCCAACGTCGTGCGCCGGGGCGTGGTGTTTGGCGTGGAGAGTTCCTTTTCCAAGGACAGCGAAACCTGGGAGTTCACCGCCGTGGCCACGCAGGACTCCAAAATCTACTGCTGGACCCGCAGCGACTATGAAATGATCGTGGGCACCTATGCCGAAATCGCCAAGGACACCATCGTGGACCAGTCCCGCTGGTTGCGGAAAATCAACCAGATCGTCTCTGCCATTGATCACGGAGAGCCACCCACCGAGCGGCTGATCACCTTATGAGCGAGGACCTTCAAGCACTTTATGAAGTGGCCTTTCAGCACGAGGGCGGGGTCAGCGACGAGATCATCCAGAAGTTCGGGCGCAAGTTCACCGACCGCCAGATGGTGTTTGACGACGGCGACACCGGCAACGAGCTGTTCATCATCATTGAGGGCGAAGTGGAAATCGTGAAAACCATCAAGGACGAAGAAAAAATATTCGCCGTGCTGGGGAATGACGCCATTTTCGGCGAGATGGCGGTGTTCGACCCGTCTCCCCGTTCGGCGGGGGCGCGGGCCAAGGGCGACCTCACCACCCTGGTGTTCAACCGCGACAACTTCGAGATCATTTTTCAGCTTCACCCCAAATGGACCATGATGCTCATCGAGGGTCTGGCCACCCGTCTGGTGCAGGCCTATAAAAATCTGGCGACGAAACTGAAGGACTGAGGACACGATTCGCAAAAAAGAACTGCTTGAAATCCTGGCCTGCCCCGTGGGCAAAACACCGCTCAC
>CAYJOG010000387.1:0-3387 GCA_964371695.1 uncultured bacterium | reverse complement strand
GCGCGGTAGCGCGCAATCAGGTCGGCCCCCAGGTGCCCAACCTGAACGAACTGCCCTATCCCGACCGGGCGCTTTATTACGACCGCTACCCCTACCTGCGAGACAACCCCGTCAAGCCGGTGCTCACGGGCCGGGGGTGTCCATTCAAGTGCAGCTTTTGCCTGAACGAAAGCCTGCGCCTGACTTACCGGGACAACGGCCAGACCCTGCGCATCAAGTGGCGGTCTCCCGAAAACGTCGTGGGCGAAATCCAGGAACTGCGCGCACGCTGGCCGCTCAAGCGCATTCACTTTCAGGATGAAACCTTCATGATCAACAAGGGCCATCTGGCGGCGTTTTTGCCCCTCTACAAAAAAGAGGTGGGCCTGCCGTTTTTTTGCCAGTTGCGCGCCGACCTGATGGACGACGACATGGTGAAAATGCTCAAGGACGCCGGCTGCGACCACACCACCTTTGGCGTGGAAACGGGCGACGAAACCATCCGCGCCACCCTGCTGCGCAAAAAGGCCAAAGACGACGACTTTGTACGGGCCGCCAGCCTGCTGCGCAAACACGGCATCACCTTTCACACCACCAACATTTTTGGTTTTCCGGGTGAAACATTTGAAAACGCCGTCAACACCGTGCGCTTCAACATCCGCCTGAAAAGCAACAGCGTGATCGGTTTTCTGTTCCAGCCCTATCTGAACCTGGAACTGACGGACTACGCCGTGAAGAACGGCTATGTAGACCCCGACAGCCTGGAGAGCGCCCCCATGAACAGCTTCAAAACCAGCCTGCTGGAACAGAAAGACATGGCGCGCATTGAAAAACTGCAAAAATATTTCAATCTGGCCGTGCGGTTTCCGCGCCTGCTGCCGCTGATTGTGAACCTCACGCGCCTGCCGGGCATGGGGCTGCCCACAGCTGCTTTTGTGCTCACCAACGCCGTGGCGTTTTATCGCCGCAACCGGCACAACCTGTGGTTCATGCTCAAGAGCAGCCCCAGCCTGTGGCGTCAGTACCGCACGTTTTTTGAGTCGTAGGGGCAAGCCCCTTTTCAAAAGAAGTGCGTAGGCGCGGTGTTGCTATCGCCTTTGCTCGGCCCGCCGCCACTCCGTAAGAGTTTGTTTTAAAAGTCCGTCGTGGACTTTTAAACCCGAACACCGGCGGGGGCAAAGCCCCCTTGGCGTGGCCGAAAACCTGCGCTTTTTCAAAGCTCCGGTTTTCGGGCGTGGACATCCCTGTCCACGAGAGCCTGTTCAAAGCGGGCCATGTTCCAATTGGCCTACTTTTTAAACAGGCTCTAGGGTTAACGGCTATGCCCCTTGAGGGAGAGGGGGTAGCATCACTTCAAATTTTCTCTATCACATCTTCTCGAACGCCAGCCACGGCAACCCACAAAAAAAAGCATTCATGTCCTCGCCACAACTCAGCATCCTCATCGTCAACTACAACAGCGGCCCCTATCTGGCGGACTGCCTGAAAAGCATTCCCCCGGCGCTGACGCCTCCCGGCGGCGACACGCCGGTGGCCCATGAAATCCTGGTGGCCGACAACGACAGCCACGACAACTCCCTGACCCTGGCCCAGGCCGCCGGTGTGCCCGCCACGTTCATCCAAACCGGCGGCAACCTGGGTTTTGGCAAAGCCATGAACCTGCTGGCCAAACAGGCCATCGCCCCCTGGCTGTTTCTGCTGAACCCCGACTGCGTGCTGGAGGGCCAGGGCTGGTTTGAGGGCCTGCTGGCCTTTGTGCGCGAACATCCCCGCACCGGCGTGCTGGGGCCGGAAATCCTCAACAGCGACGGCAGTTTTCAGGCCGCCTGCATCCGCGGCGAGCCCACGCCTTTCAACAGCTTCTGTGAACTCACCGGTCTGGCGAAGCGGTTTCCCCGGTCCCGCTTGTTCGGGGCCTATCACCTGGGCCACCTGGACCGCAACACCCCCCAGCGGGTGCATGCCGTGAGCGGCAGCGCCACACTGATACGCCGCAAACTGTTTGAAGAAATCGGCGGTTTTGACGAACGGTTTTTTCTGTTTGCAGAAGACCTGGACCTGTGCCGCCGGGCTGCGTCAACACCGGGGCAATTTGAGGTGTGGTACACCCCCAGCCTGCGCCTCACCCACCACAAGGGCAAATGCAGCGAGGCCCGGCCCGCCTTTGTGCGCCAGCATTTTTACAACGCCATGGCGCTTTATTATCAAAAACATTACGCCCGTGGCCTGGGCCTGCTGGCGTGGCCCCTGGTGAGATTTCTCACCCGGCGGCTGGGGGGGAAACCTGATTCGCCCTCACCCTGAAAATCAGACTCTCACGGCTTCACCGGCACGTCCAGCACATAAATGCCCTTGCCCATGAGGCTGGTGACATAAAGCTTGCCCGGACCAAAAACCCCCGTGCCAAAAGCCAGACTGGCGGGAGATTTCAGCCCCGTGGCCACCACCGATTTTTCACCGGCCACCGTAAACCGCAACACGTTGCCCCGGCCAAACTCTGCGGCATAAAGCGCTCCGTCCGGCCCGGTCATGAGGCCGTCTGGCACCATCAGGCCCTTTTGCCATTTTTCGGCCACCGGTTTTTGCAGGTCGCGCACCAGCATCACCGCCTGCCCCGTGGTGGCGTTGAACGCCAGCCCCAGACCCGGCACAAACGCCAGACCATTGGGATAGGTGAGCCCCCCCAAAAAGAGCACCAGCTTGCCGGGCAACACTTCATTAATTCCGCCGCCCTCGCTGTCGCTCACCAGCACCCGGCCATCGGGCAGTTCCGCCAGCGCGTTGGCCCCTTTCATGCCCTGAGCCGCCAGAATCAGTTCGTCTTTCTCCAGGCGGAACACCTTGCCATCCTTGAACGCATTGGCATAAAGCACCCCCTTGCTGGTACACAACAGCCCCAGCGCACCGGGCAGGGGCCAGGATTTTTCGGCGGTGAGGTCGGGCTTCAAGCGGTGCAGCAGGCCCTTTTTGTTTTCGGTGACATAACCGCTGCCGTCGGGGCAAAAGGCCACGCCCTCCAGATTTTCAAACTGCTGGGACACGGCCACCGGCGCGACGGCGCGACCGGTCTGTGGCAAAAACAGAAGCAGCGTCAGCGAAACGGATAAGATGACTTTTCTGGACATACAGGCAAGTTTAGCAGGGCCTGCGTCACGGCATTTTTTCAATGACCCGGATTTTATTTTTATTGAACGGTTTGCAGATGGGGGGAGCCGAAAACGTCACCCTGCGCCTGATTGAAAACCTGGACCGCAGCCGCTTTGCGCCTTTTCTGGTGACCTTTGACCAGAACGGCCCGTGGCGGGGCCGCGTGCCCGCCGGTGTGCCGCTTCTGGAACTGGGCGATCACCGCCTGCGCAAAAACTTTCCCCGTTTGGTGGCGGCGCTCTGGCGCACACGGCCCCAGGT
>CAYJOG010000386.1:0-3401 GCA_964371695.1 uncultured bacterium | reverse complement strand
GGCAAAAACCGGGCCGGTGGGGTGGGGGTGTTTTTTTCTGGCCCGCTCACAGGGGGCTGGCAAGGGGGATATGGCCTGGACGTGACGTTTAACCGGCGGGTCTATCACCAGCAGGTCCACACGCTGTCGTTGTCGCGCCGGTTGAAAAACGGCGGCCACTGGCAGGTGGTGTGGCACACGGAAAACCTGCGCCTGAGCGCGGGCGGTGGCACGCACCAGAACGCCCTGGAGGTTTCGCTGTCGAAGGGGTTTTAGGGCCCTTTTTGGTTTTTTCTGCCGATGGGCGTAATCTGCGTCATGACCTCCTGGCTGGTGGGCTTGGCCACCGAAGACATCACTCCCCCCGGCATGGGCTATTGGCTGGCCGGTTACTGGCCCCGGCGGCGGGCAGCGCTGCACCACGCGCCGCTTCAGGTGCGGGTGGTTTTTCTGCAGGTGGGCGAAAACCGTCTGGCCCTGGTGGTGATGGATCTGCTGGGCATGAAAAACAGCGTGGCCCGGCGCATTGCCCGGTCGGTGTCGCAAGCCACGGGTCTGCCGCCAGAGAACCTGTGGCTCTTCTGCACCCACACCCACAGCGGGCCAGACCTGATTGGCCTGTTCGGTGGCCCGCCGCCCCGTTATGGAGAACAACTGGCGGGGGCCGTGACCCGCGCCGTGCGGGCTGCCATGAAGGCCAGCCAGCCCGCCCACCTCTCGTTTGGCCAATCGGACCTGCAGGGTCTGGCCCTGAACCGCCGCCAGCCAGACGCCCCCCCCCACGACAACACCCTGGCCGTGCTGGGGGCGGACACACCAAAGGGCCAGCGGCTGTTTACGCTGGTGAATGTGGGCATTCATCCGGTGGTGCTGGGCAAGGTCAGCCCCTGGGTGAGTCCTGATTTTCCGGGGGAGATGCGCAGCGCCGTGGAGCAGCAGGCGGGGGGCCTCGCGCTGTTCGTCAACCGCGCCCATGGCGACGTGAACCCTCGTTTTGCCGATATCGGCATGACGGGCCACGGCAACGACACACACGCCCTGCGGCGTTTTGGTGAACTGCTGGCGGCCCAGGCTCTGGCCGTGCCCCTGACGGATTCCCTTGCGCCCCGCCTCAGCAGCGGCGCGGCCCCGGCGCGGCCCCGTGTGTTGCGCCCCGCCATGGGCCTGCTGGCCCTGATGGGTTTTGGCGAAGCCGACGCGGCGGGGCGGCTGGTGTGTGATTTTCGCCACGCCTTTTTGGGAGACCTGGCCGCCGTGGCGCTGCCGGGCGAGGTGTTTGGCCGGCTGTCGGTGCAGGTGCAGCAGGCGTTGCCCCAGACGGGCCTTTTGTTTGGCCTGCAAGGGGGCTACTGCGGTTATCTGCTGAGCGAAGAAGACTTCAGGACAGGGGGTTATGAAGAAAAGCTCTACATCGGCCACGAAATGCCCCGGGCCATATTGGCGTGGGCCGAAAATATCGGCAGTGGGGAGTAAGGGAGATTATTTCAGCCCCCGCGCAAGGGCCATGCCCGCCGCCCCCGCCGCCCCACACACCAGCACGGTGACGAGCACGTTCAGCGCCCCCAGGCCCAAGGCTCCTTTTTCCATGAGTCGCAGGGTTTCGGTGTTGAAGGCCGAATAGGTGGTGAAGCCCCCCAGAAAACCTGCCATCAGCCCCGCCCGCCACACCGGCGAAAGGCCGCCCTGCATCAGGAAAAATTCGCTGAGCACCCCCGCCAGAAAAGTCCCGGCGGCGTTCACCAGAAAAGTGCCGAAAGGGAAACCCGCGCCCAGCCACCGGGCCGAGGCCTCACCCGTGAGAAACCGCAGCACCGACCCCGCGCCGCCCCCGGCAAACACTGCCAGCAACGTGATGGTTTTGGGCCAGGGCATGGGGAGAGTTTAACAGCGGGTGAAAAACACGTGGCATCAGGTTTATCCCGAAAAAAACCACTGGTGTTTTTGTATATGTTTTGCCCCTCACCCGGTCCTTCGGACCACCCTCTCCCCAGAGGGGAGAGGGAACGATGTTTCATTTGTTTTCGCCTTATCCCGCCTTGCCCGGCGGCATCATGTTGCTCAGCCATTCGCCCATCAGGCGATAGGGGTCTGCCGCGCTGTGGGCCGCGCCCTTGATGGCGGCGTCGAGCTGATACAGCCCCAGGGCGCTCTGGATGAGACGGGTTTTGCCCACGCGGCGCACGAGGTCCAGGTGCCGCGACAGCACAAAGGGGTGCAGGCCCTGCAGGCGTGGGCCAAAGGCGGCGCGGTTGGTGTCCATGGCGTTTTTGACGTGGTTGTAGGAGACAGCGCCCAAGAGCGGCCCTTCGGTGGCGGCGGCCACTTCCAGCAATGTTTCCAGCAGGTGCAGCAGAGACACCAGCACCAGCGGCGGCGCAAAACTGGTGGACTGCTGGCGGAACTGTTCCAGACGGGTTTTGAGGTGGCCCCGGTCGCCGGTGAGCAGGTCGTCCAGCAATGAAAAGGTGTTTTCTTCGGTGGCGGGGTCAAACACCAGATTCACCGTGTCTTCTTTCACCACCGGGTCCTGGTCGTCCAGATAGAGTGCCAGCTTGCGGATTTCGTTCACCAGCCGGTCGGGCAGGTTGTCGGTCAGGCGCACCATGGCCGCCATGGCCCCCGCGGTGGGTTTCAGCCCCCGTGTGCCGCACAGGCGCGCCGCCAGGGTTTTGGCGTCTTTTTCGTAGAGGCGGGGAATCTCCAGCAACTGGCCGTGGGTGGATTTGGAGAAAACGTCTTTGAGCTGGGTGAACCACACCACCTTGCCCCGTGGGGCCTCTACGGCGATGAACAGGTGGCTTTCCTGCGGGCGGGACAAAAAGTTTTTGAGCGCCGCCAGGGCGTCTGCCCCGGCCCATTTGCCGCCGTCGGAAAAACGCATCTGCCGCAGCACGCGGGTCTCTGAAAAAAGCGACCCCGCCGAAGAATCACTCAGCAGTTCCTTCAGTTTCGATTCAGGCGCAAAGGATTTCACCTCGGCCCCTTTCATCAGCCCCATCCAATGGTCATGGGCCTCCCACAGCAGGCTCTCCTGAAAAGCCTGATGGGCCACCAGCAGGCTCATGGGTTTCAGCCCCCTGGCGGGAGACTCGATGGCGTAGGGGATTTTCATTTTGGAAGTTGGAAGTTAGAAGCTGAAAAGGAGCCATTGTCCCCTCTCCCCAAACAGAGTAGGCGTGATGTCCTCATCGCGCAAAAACCAGAAAAGGTGCTTCGGCGGTGGGGACACCGCCGCTATTGATGTTAGGTTTGTTGGTAGCCCCGGCGTCCCGCCGGGAGCAAAAAAACGCCGAAGGCGTCACCAAACAGGGTTTTTTCAGGGAGATCCGAAAAGGAATCTGAATGGTGCGCGCCTTTGGCGCGGTGGACACTCCCGGCGGGACGCCGGGGCTACCTCAAAAAACCCCTGATAATCCGGGGCT
>CAYJOG010000385.1:0-3404 GCA_964371695.1 uncultured bacterium | reverse complement strand
AAATCATCCAACATGTTTGCGGCGGCGGCAGGTGGGGGGGCGGACAACATGGCCTGATGCACCGCCGCCAGGGCTGGGCCATCAAAGGGCGTCCACAACGACAACGCCTGCTGAAACGCAGCGGCGGAAAATTCCCCATCGGGTATCACCTGAACACCAAAGCGCCGCTGCCATTCCAGCGCGTTGGTGTGCTGATGATTTTCGGCAGCAAAGGGATAGGGCACCAGCACCAGCGGCACGGCGGCGGACCACGCCTCAAACAGCGTGCCCGCACCGGCGCGGCACAGCGCCATGTCCGCCGCCCGCCACACCAGCGGCATGCGGTGTTCATAAGCCACCAGCCGCACATTGGGCGGCGGCGCGGGCAGCGCCTTGCACACCCATTCAAAGTCCCGGTCTCCCACTATCCAATACACCATCAGGGGCGGCGGCGGCAGCGCCTGCAACAGCACCTCGTTGAGTTTTTTCGCCCCCTGACTGCCCCCCGTCACCACCAGCAAGGGTTTATCGGGCGGCAGACCCAAGGCGGCCTTGGCCTCGGCCTGCGTCATGTTTTCCAGGGGCCGCACGGGGAACCCCGTCACCTTTGTTTTGTGCTGCTGGGCGGGAGGAATGCGCGAGAGGGAATCTTCAAAACTCAGATACAACCGGCTCAGGCGGGGCAGCAGGCGCAGGTTGGCCTTGCCGGGCACACTGTTGGCTTCGTGGGCCGCCAGCTTCACACCACGGGGGGCCAGGGCCATGGCGGCGAAACTGATGTAGTTGCCGAACCCCAGCAGGTGCGTGACGCCGTGCTGCGACAACAGGGCGCGGGCCGTGAGCGCACCCCGCACAAGCGCCAGGGCGTAACCGGGATAATCTTTTTTGCCCTGCGGGGGACGGGCACTCAGAAAACACACCGGCTCAAAACCCTGGGCGCGCACTTTTTCGGCGTCGGCCCCGGCGCGTGTGAGCAGCAGGGGGGCCTGACCCGTTTGTTGTTGCCAAACCCGCGCTGTTTCAATAGCGGGGTAAAGATGACCGCCGGTTCCCCCGGCCACCAGCGCCAGTTTGGGCGACACGGCTCACCTCCCGCCTGCTGCGCGCCACGGTGGCCGCCGCCGGTGTGGGCCGGGGCTTGCGCACCGGCGCTTCAGTGGAGGGCGCAAGACGCGGCGTTGTGCCCTGCACCGGCTCTGGTCGAGTTGGCCGTGGCCGGGCGCGGATGGCGTCTGGGGCGGTGTCCCGCACCAGGGGAATCACGTCGTCCATGGGTTCCTGACTCTGCATCACACCCGTGACGCGGCACGAAGAAAGTTTCACCAACATACCCGCCATGATGGCGCTGGCCATGAGTGAACTGCCGCCGTAACTCACAAAGGGCAGCGTGAGGCCCGTGGCGGGCACCGCCGAGACCGCCACCAGCATGTTCAGCAACCCCTGCCCCACCAATAGCGCCACAATGCCCGTGGCCAGCAGGTGGCTGAATTCATCCTGCTGACGCCGTGCGATGGCCATGCCTCGCCACAAAATCATCAGAAACAAAAAGGCCACCAGACCCGCCCCCAGCAGGCCCCATTCCTCGCCAATCACGGAATAGATGAAGTCGGCGTGTTGTTCGGGCAGGTAGTCGAACTTCTGTTTGCCGTTGCCCAGGCCTGCGCCCATCAGGCCGCCGCTGGCAAAGGACATCATGCTTTGCAGGGCGTTGTAACCCTTGCCCAGGGGGTCGGCTTCGGGATTCAGAAACGCCAGTATTCGCGCCATGCGATAGGGCCGGGTGATGACTGCGGCCCAGAAGGCCACACCCAGCAGGCTGCCCGCCCCCATCAAAAACCGCACGGGCAGGCCCTTGATGTAAAGCAGCGACAGGGCCATGAACACCAGCACCGAGGCCCCTCCCATGTCCGGCTCTTTGAACACCAGCAGAATGCACAGGCCCATGACCGCCGCCGGAGCGAAGTCCTTCGGGCTTTTGAACAGGTCTTTCCACTCTTTGAGCGACGCCAGGGCCGCCGACCAGAACAGCACCATGAACACCTTGGCGAATTCGCTGGGTTGCAGGCTCATGCCCCCCATGCGAAAACGGCTGTTGGCCCCCAGGGTTTTTTCGCTGAACACCTGCACCAGCAACAGCAGCACCAGGGCCGCCCCCGCCAGGGCATAGGGATATTTCTTCACCACCCGCCCGTCAATCACCGAGGCCGCCACAAAGGCCGCCATGCTCAGGAAAAACCACTTGATCTGCTTGCCCGCCAGATATTGGGTGCTGGCGAACTGCCGCAGGCCCTCATATTGCGAGGCGCTGTAAACCATGATGATGCCGATGGTGCAGAGCGCGAATACGCACACCAGCAGCCCCATGTCGGGGGGGTGGCGATCGTGGCGAGAGAGGGCGTGGCTGGTCATGAACCGGCCTCCTTTTTGTGCTGTTCAACCAGGCGGGCAAATGCATCGCCTCGTTTCGTATAATCCGCAAATTCGTCGAAAGATGAACTCCCTGGCGACAATAAAACGGTGTCGCCCGGCTTGGCCAGGGCCACTGCCTGACCAAAAGCTACTGCCAGCGTGGGGGCGTGGTCCACACCCGGCGCGCCCGCAAAAGCAGGCCAGAGGCGCGCCCCCAAAGGCCCCAGCAGCACCAGACCCTTCAGGCGCGGCAACTGTTGTTTCAAAAAGGCTTCGTCATCCAGCCCCTTGTCAAAACCGCCATAGATCAGGATGGGGTTTCTCACGTTCTCAAGCGCCCCCAGCACGGCGTGGGGATTGGTGCCCTTGCTGTCGTTGACAAACAACACGCCCCCCGCCTCGCCCAGGTGCTGCTGGCGGTGGGGCGACGGCGCAAAACCCGGCAGGGCCGCTTCAATCTGCTCAGGCATCACACCCAGGGCCATCACTGCCATCGCGGCCATGGCCAGATTCTGAAGGTTGTGGTCCCCCCTCAGGCGAAAGCTGCGGATGTCCAGTTGGCAGGCGTGGGGCCGTTTGAAAATCAGGGCGTCCGACTGCCGCTGCACGTCCTCACCCCACACCGCCCGCCATATCTGCCCCCGCACCGGCGCAGAAGGTTTCAGGCCCGTCTGACCCAACACCAGCACATCGTCTTCGGTCTGGTTCCCGGCGATGCGCCATTTGGCGGCGGCGTAGTCCGCCTGTGAGCCGTGCCAGTCCAGATGGTCCAACGCGATGTTGGTGAGAATGGCCACCTGGGGGTGAAAAACACGCGAAAGCGCCAGTTGAAAACTGCTCACCTCCACCACGTACACCTGCACACCGGGGTTGAGCGCGGAAATCCACGGCTCACCGATGTTTCCCACCGCCACACTCTGGATGCCCCCATGCAAAAGCAGGTGATGCACCAGCTCGGTGGTGGTGGTTTTTCCGTTGGTGCCGGTGATGGCCACCACCTTTTGATGCGGCAACAC
>CAYJOG010000384.1:0-3415 GCA_964371695.1 uncultured bacterium | reverse complement strand
AGCCCAGACAGGGCTCCTCGCCATGCCCTTCACCGAAGCCGAAAAAGCCTATGACCCCCAGGCGGGGTATGGGAAAAAAAGTAAATGAGTCGTTTTTCGGGCGGAGGATTGAATCGCCGCTTTTGACAAAACAGGGGCGGTGGCGCACACTTTTTTCATGGTGCCGGAAACGGAAATCAGTTTTTTTGAGAATCACCGCACCGAGTGGGCCGAACAGCATCAGGGGGAGTTTGCCCTGGTGTATGAGAGCGAGGCGGCTTTTTTTGAAACACTGAAAGAGGCCTTGGACGCGGGTTATGCGCGATATGGTCTGGTGCCGTTTCTGGTGCGTCAGGTCAAGTTTTTTGAAGAGGCCAATTTCATCAGTCTGCCCGTGGTTTGAGAATGCTTTCTGTCACCAAGATTAAAGTCACGCTTGATGTAGAAAAATGGCACGGTGTTGCCATTTGCCCTCTCCCTGAGGGAGAGGGCAGCTGAGGGTAGAGCAAAGCGAAACCCTCAGCGGGTGAGGGGGAGCGGATGGCTTATCAAAATCCCTTGTTTTGGCGGGTGTTTGTTTTCCCCCTCACCCGGACATGGCTTCGTTTTTACTCCGCCATGTCCCGCCCTCTCCCTCAGGGAGAGGGCATTCTCAGGCCATTTTTCAATAAAGCTGCGGCCAGAAATGGTTGAACCGCCTAAGCGAAATCCTGCTCCCCGGAACGGAGGTGGGCGAGCCCCCGTCGCGTCACAAATCAGGGAGTTGCGGGGCCCACCGGCTCCAGCGCCCGGTCGGCGTTTTTTTCGATTTCCCGTGAGTTGGTCTGACTGGCCCGGTGCAGGGTTTCCAGGGCGGGCACCAAAAAGCGCACCGCCAGCAGGGGCAGGGGGCCTTCGGGGGTGACCATTCGCTTGGCCTCGGTGAACCGGCCTTTTTCCAGCAGGGTGTAATAGTCGTTTTCAAGCCGGTTCATCTGGCTTTGAATCCCCAGGCAGAATTGCAGCAGATGCAGATGCCCCAGGGCGCGTTCACCCTTCATGTAATGCCCACGGGCTTTTTTCAAGCGGGTTTTCCATTGCTCCTGTCCGTCGGCGGGCAGGTTCACCAACAGGCGGTTGAGTTCCCGGCGGCCTGGGTCCACCAGCACAAACTCCTCACCCAGGGCCTGTGCCAGCCGGGGCCTCAGCGGCTGTCCCGAAAGCTGTTCCAGCAGGTTGTCCAGGGTGCGGATTTCGTTGGAGGCCGAAGGCAGGGCATCGGCATTGGGGGCGTCGAAGGAAAAGGAAAGGTTGGGCGGTGCTGCCGGGGGGTGCAGGTCTGCCGCCAGGGCCGTGAGACGCCGCAGGTCTCTGCGCAACAGGGTGTAGCGGTGTTTCAGGTCTTCCCGTGCGCCGGTGTCATAAACGCCTTCTTCCAGTTTTTCGGCCAGTTCGCGGTGTTTCAGGGCCAGGCCTGCGGCGTGGTTGGAAAAAGTGGTTTCCCTGAGCGCCTGCAGGGTGCGCGCCAGTGTGGGGCGCACATCGGGCGGCGGCGGGGGTTGTTGTTTGCTCCCTTGCCAGAACACCCACAGGGCCAGGGCCAGCAATAGCAGCAGGCTGGTGCGGGGCAGGCTGCGCCACAGGCCCCTTGGGGTAATCAGTCGTCCGAAGGGGGCCTCGCCGATGGGCGGAAAATCATCTTCATGCATGGCGGGCACGGGCGGCGACGGGGCAACCGGCGGGGATTCTTTTTCGGAGATGCACGTTTGCATCATGCCATCAACCCTCGTATTTATTATCGGCCTGAAAGGCGCAAAAGGTGACTGTTTGGTCATAAAATGCCGCCATGGAGCGGGTGGTGGTGTTGACGGGTGCGGGCATCAGCACCGAAAGCGGCCTGCCCACTTACCGGGGCAAGGACGGCCTTTGGGAGGGCCACCGGCTGGAGGAAATCGCCACACCCCAGGCCTTTGCCCGCAATCCCGAACAGGTGCTGCGGTTCTATAACCAGCGGTTGAAACAACTGCGTGCGGTGGCTCCCAATCCGGCCCATCTCGCGCTCAAGGAACTGGAGCGGGGTTATGTGGTGGACATCATCACGCAGAACGTGGACGATCTGCACGAGCGGGCAGGTTCCAGCCGGGTGTTGCACCTGCATGGGCGTTTGTCCCAGGCCCGCAGCAGCAAAAATCCTGATTTTGTGGTGGACCTGGGGGAGGACGGCTTTTTTGAACTGGGGGACCTGTGCCCGCGGGGCGGCCAAATGCGCCCCAACGTGGTGTGGTTTGGCGAGGCCGTGCCCAACATGGAGGCCGCCATTCCCCTGTGCCAGCGGGCCGACCGTTTTCTGGTGGTGGGCACGTCGCTGGTGGTTTATCCCGCCGCCTCGTTGGTGGATTTTGTGCCCCGACACGCCAAAAAGGCGGTGATCGACCCGGTGCTGCCCAGTCATCTGGACCGGGAAGAATGGCTGGGTCTGGAGGGCAAGGCCGCAGAAAAAACGCCCGAACTGGTGCGCCAGTGGTTGAAAGAGGCGGGGGTATAAGCTGGTGTGGCAAGGTATGGAGCATGAGTAGCGGTGGTGTCCTCACCGCCGTAAATGGAGAAAATTTCTGGGGTTCTCGCTTTTTGTGCGCGGTGGGGACACGGCGCCTACGCCACCCATTCGCATGAACATTCTCTCATCCGGGTAAAATCCCGTCGTGGCTTCTCCTCTGCAAATCAAGTTTCTCCCACCAGCCGCCAGCCCAACACCGGTGCTGGCGCTGAAGCCCTTTCTGTCAAAAGACGGCCCCTGGCCTTTTGTGGCAGATCTGCTGGGCCACAGCCAAAAGGCGCTTTCGCAAGCCCAGGCGGCGCTGTCCCCGCTGCAAAACAGCAAGGCCCTGGTGGTGGTGGGCATTGGCGGCAGCGCCCTGGGGGCGCGGTGCCTGTGCCGGGCGCTGGGTGTGAAAAATGTGTTTTTTCTGGAGAACGCCGATGCGGCCCGCACCCGCGAGGTCATCCGTCAGTTGCCCTTGCGGCACTTGGCCATTCACGCCGTGAGCAAATCCGGCGGCACCACCGAAACCCTGCTGAACCTGCACACCCTCATCAGCGCCCTTGAAAACGCCGGAGTGAAAGACTGGGGCCGCCGACTGGTGGTGACGGGCGACCCCCCCACCGGCGCGGCCAATCCGTTTGTGGCCCTGGCAGAGAGGGTGGGGGGGCAGGTGTTGCCCATGAACCCGGCAGTGGGGGGGCGCTTCAGCGTGCTCACCACGGTGGGTCTGTTGCCGCTGTTGTGGGCGGGGAAAGACGGCGCGGCCCTGCTGAAGGGGGCCAAAAAAGCCCTCTCGGACGCCGCTGCCGGAAAATGGGACACCCTGCTGGCCAGTCTGTGGGGCCATGCCCAAGCGGGCATAAAAACGCTGGTGTTCATGCCCTATCACGACCCGCTGGAAGATATGGGGGAATG
>CAYJOG010000383.1:0-3419 GCA_964371695.1 uncultured bacterium | reverse complement strand
CCTGTCAGGAACCGCCAAGCTTTGGGGGTCCGGGGGAACAGCGGTTCCCCCGGCAGGGGTACGGGGACAGAGTCCCCGTAAAAGGGATGCAACGGCACAACACAAATTCTGAAAAGGTTCTAAACCCCTGCACGGCAACGGCGTCTCAGTGTTCAAAGCAAGTTCAAAAAACCTGGAGGAAAATCAAATGAACGTAACCTTTTCACTGATTCGCTGGAAGAAAAACCTGATGTTGGCCAGCCTGCTGGTGTTGCCGCTGGCGGCCCCTGTCAGCCCGGTGCTGGCCATGCCCTGGGGAGGGCAGAAGCAGGCGGCGGGCGGGCAACACCCCCTGGGCCGGTTGATGCAGCAACTGGGTCTTTCTGAGGAGCAGAAAGAAAAGCTCATTCCCCTCATCAAGGCGCATCATCAGACCATGAAGGGCATCCGCGAGCAGGGTCTTGCGCCGGAGCAGAAACGGGAGCAGGTGAAGGCCGAGCTGGAAAAACTCAAGGCGGCGGTCACGCCCATTCTCACCCCCGCTCAACTGGCCCAGGCGCAGGATTTCATCCAGAACCGTGTCCCCGTGCGTCACCAGAAAGGCGAGGGCGGCGGGCCGCTGCGCCAGGTGTTGGATCAACTGGGCCTCAGCGAAGATCAGAAAAAACAGCTCCATGAAAACATGAAGGCTCACCGTGACGAACGGCAGGCTCACCGTCAGGAGATGCAGGGCCTTGCGCCCGAAGAGCGCAAAGCGCGGCGGCAGGAGATGCGCCAGAAAATGGAGGCTGAACTGGGCAAGGTGCTCACGCCGGAACAAATGACAAAACTGCGCACCTTGCTGGATGAGAAAAAAGGGCGGATGGGTCACCAGGAATAACGCCCAGATTTTTCACCAAAACGATTGTCAGAAAACGTCGGAGAAACACCGGCGTTTTTTTGTGGCGTTTTTGCGCGGACGCGAAACAGGAGGTTTAGAAAGAATCTGGCACGGTTTTTGCGGTTGCAAACTTCCAGCACAAATTGTTTTTGCAGGAGGCAAAATCATGAGTATTTCATCGGTCAGTTCAGCGGCAGCGGCCAGCCGTTATCAGTCGGCCTATGCCAGGGTGGTGAACCCCGCGGCAGTGATGGACAGAACGGGTGGCGCAACGGGGGATGTGGTGGGTGTTTTGGGCCAGTCCGGGCGTGGTGCGGCCAGCGGCAATTTCTCAAGAGACGGGGCCAAACCGGTGAACACCAGCGCGATGAGCGGACTGGCGAAAATCGCCCAGTTGGCCGGTCAAGGTTCCGCCAGCACTGCGGTGGGAGAAATTCTGCTCTCCGCAGAAGGTTAGCGATGTTTTTATAATCCCCCATGGCCGACTGGTTAAGTGCGTTGGAGACATTTGGGCGAGAGGCGGGCAACCGTCTGGAAAACGTCATCAAACAGCCGGGGCCGGTGCGCCATGTCGAAAAGGTGAGCGACCCGCCGGAGGGCACGCTTTTTGCGCTGGCCCACGCGCCAGAGGAAGTGGCCGACAAGGTGCGAATCCACACGCCCCTGGAAACCGCGCAGTTTGGCCCTCGCCAGCCGCCGCCGCTGCTGCCGGGGGGTGGTCTGGTTGTGGCCGCCTATAACCTGGAGCGGGGCATGTGTTTTGAAGAACAGGTCACACTGCTCAAAACCCACCCGGTGCTGAAAAAAGCCCACGTGTTGTTGTTGAACGAACTGGACAGGGGGTGTTCGCGCAGCGGCTGTCGCCATGTGGCGCGGGACCTGGCCAAGGCCCTGGGCATGAACATGGTGTTTGGCGTGGAATATGTGGAGCTGCCCCGAAAGGCCCATTTGCCGGTGAACCGGATTGATGCGGTGTGTGAGCACGGCAACGCCATCCTCAGCCCGTTTCCGCTGGAGAACCTGTGTCAGATTCGCCATGGACAGTCTGAGGACTGGTCGGGCTACAGCGAGCAACCCCGCCTGGGGGGCGTACTCACCGTGGGGGCGGACATTCATGTCGGCGGCAAAATAGCCCGGTTTTACGCCGTGCATTTTTCGAGCAACCCGGTGAACGAACGGTTTCGTATTTCGCAGGCGCAGGAACTGGCCGAGCACGCCAAAAACTTTGGAGGCCCCGTGGTGGTGGGGGGGGACATGAACACCGCCTTTTATACGCTGGATGTGCTGAGCGGCCTGCCGGTGGATGGCGCAACCCGCGTGCTGCGCGAGGCCGGGTTGACCGATGCCCACGCCTCGCTGCCCGCCCGCCACCGGGGCACCACCGACAAAAGCTGGGGTGTGAGCGTGGTGATAGACCTGATTTTTCAGCGGGGTCTGACGGTGCGCAAGGCGGGTGTGGTGTCGCCGCTGGAGGCGGGCCACCTGAGCGACCACCTGCCGGTGTGGGCGATTCTGGACGGCCTGGCGTGAACTGGCGGGGTCACTGACCCAGGTTTTTTGCCTCCAAAATTTTTTTGAGTTCTTCCTTCACCAGGGCCTGGACTTCTGTGCGGGGGTTCTTGCGATATTGACGGTCAATTTCAAGCCAAAAGGCGGGCTGGGCGTGCAGGGACGTGGCCAGTTGCTGATCCATGGCCGCCAGAATGTTCAGGTTCGGGTTCACGAACATGGCCCGGTAAAACCGCACCGCCAGCGTGAGGTTGTGGGGAAAAACAGACGGGGGTTTCAGCCCCTTGGGCACTTTTGAGAACTGGACCATGGCACCGTGAAAATCCTACTTCATTCCGATTCCAATTCCAGATAGGAGGAATTGGAATCTTTATGCTGGCTGATGGTCTGGTTGTTCAATACGCCACGCGAGCGCCGGTTACGTCCAGTTCGCCGTCTTTATAGCGAGGGTCCAGGGACCCTTTGGGAATGAACGGGCCGTCTTGCAGCAGGTTGTTTTTGTTCAGGTAAAGGTCGTCGCGTGAGAGACTCGCCAGGGCGTAAATGCCGGTGTCCATGCGGATGGCGTCGCAGGGGCAGGCCTCCACACACAGGCCGCAGAACACACATTTCAGCTCATCAATTTCAAACACCAGGGGATATTTTTCGTATTTGGCGTTGGGTCCGGCGGGGTCATATTCGCCGGGCACGATGTTGATGCAGTTGGCGGGGCAGGCGGTGCTGCACATCAGGCAGGCCACGCAACGCATGGTGCCGTCTTCGCGGGTCATCAGGCGGTGTTTGCCGCGCCACCATTCGTTCACCGGGCGTTTTTGTTCGGGATATTCGGTGGTGACGATGTAACTCTTGGTGCCGAACAGGCGGCCAGCCCAGTTCACGAAAAAATGGCGCAGGGTAATCGCCATGCCCTGAAACGCCTCACGCAGATAAAAACGTTCGGTGAGGGTCATCTCCCGGCGGATCACTTTGACGGTTCTGGCAGCCATGTTTTTGGACTCCTTTGTGTTTAACCTGCCCGGCGCAGGGTGATGAGCACCGCCGTGACCAGGGT
>CAYJOG010000382.1:0-3439 GCA_964371695.1 uncultured bacterium | reverse complement strand
CACTATGACATCGCCCGGTTTGGCGCGGAGTTCCCCCGTTTCAGCCCCCGTCAGGCCGACCTGCTGATGGTGGTGGGCACGGTGAACCACAAACTTTCGCCCGTGCTGCGCACCATTTATGAGCAGATGGCCGAGCCCAAATGGGTGGTGGCCTTTGGGGCCTGCGCCAGCACCGGCGGGTTTTATGACAACTACGCCACCGTGCAGGGCATTGACTGCATCATCCCGGTAGACGTTTACATCGCCGGTTGCCCCCCACGCCCCGAAGGCGTGTTCGAGGGCCTGATGAAACTTCAGGACAAAGTGCAGACCGAGCGCAACATCACCAACATGGTGCGCGACCGCGTGGTGGGGCCAGACCACCACCTGCACCTGCCCACCGCGAAAGGCTGACCTTCCCATGCCCGACTACGACCTGCTGATCAAAACCGCCAAAGACACCGTGGGCCAGCACCTGGAGGCCGACCCATGGGTGTATGACGATCACCTCATGCTGCTCATCAAGCGCGAGGGCGTGCTGGACACCTCGCGCATGGTGCGGTCCAACCCGGCTTTTTCCTGCGAGTTTTTCATTGACGTGACGGCGGTGGATTATCCCGCCCGCCGTCCCAACCGTTTTGACGTGGTGTATCACTGGTTTTCCCTCACCAAAAAACACCGCGTGCGGGTGAAAACCAGCGTGCCCGAAAACGACCCCACGGTGGACAGCATCATCAGCGTCACCAAGGGCTGTGAGTGGTTTGAGCGCGAGACCTGGGACATGTACGGCATCCGCTTCAAGGGCCACCCGGACCTGCGGCGCATTCTGCTTTATGAAGAGTTCGAGGGACATCCCCTGCGCAAGACCCACCCCGTCACCCGCGCCACACCGCTCATTGAGCTGCGCACCCCCCACAAACCCGAAAAAACCCGCTGGGAAAGCATTCACGGTTGCGGTGCGGCCCCCATGGCCCACCACCCCGCCGAAGAAGCCCCCGGCCACAAAAGCTAGAGCCACAAGGAGTTCCCCATGAGTCCGGACACCGCCACCGGCGCGCTGGAAAAAGACATTCTGCTCACCGAAGAACCCATGGAGCTTTACATGGGGCCGGTGCATCCTGCCATGCACGGCACGGTGCGCATCATCGCCAAGGTAGACGGCGAAGTGCTGAAAGACACGGACGTCGAAGTGGGCTTCCTGCACCGGGGCTTTGAAAAAATGTGCGAAGAAAGCACTTGGGTGCAGTGCCTGCCCTATACCGACCGCCTCAACTATGTGTCGCCCCTCATCAACAACGTGGGTTACATGCTGGCGGTGGAAAAACTCATGGGCATTCAAGACCCGCCCCGCAGCCAGTACATCCGTGTGATCGTGAGCGAAATCAGCCGCATCACCGACCACCTCACCTGCGTGGGCGCTGGCGCCATGGAGCTGGGGGGCTTCACCGCTTTTCTTTATTTCATCAAGGCCCGCGAAGAGCTGTGGCACCTGATTGAAATGACCACCGGGGCGCGCCTCACCACCAGTTATACCCGCGTGGGCGGCGTAAACCACGATCTGCGCCCAGAGTTTTTCAAGGCGCTCAAAGAAACCCTCTCGCTGTTGCGCACCACCATGACCGAGGTGAACACCATGCTCACCCGCAACCGCATTTTCATGGACCGCATGTGCGGCACCGGCGTGATTGACAAAGAAAAAGCCGTGGACCTGGGTTTCACCGGCCCCTGCCTGCGGGCCACGGGCGTGGACTATGACGTGCGCAAAGACCAGCCCTATCTGGTTTACGACGAACTGGACTTTGACGTGCCCATCGCCGAGCAGGGCGACAACTACGATCGTTATCTGGTGCGCATGGAAGAAATCCGCCAGTCCATCCGCCTGATTGAACAGTGCATCAAGAGAATCCCCGACGGCCCCGTGGTGGCCGACGACCCACGGGTGAAAATGCCCGACAAGCAATACGTCTACACCAACATCGAATCACTCATGAACCATTTCAAGCACATCATGGAAGGTGTGCGTGTGCCGCCCGGCGAGACTTATACATGCGTTGAAGGCGGCAACGGCGAGCTTGGTTTTTATATTGTTTCGGACGGCGGCGGCAAGCCCTACAAGCTGCACATTCGCCCGCCGTGTTTTGCACTGATGCAGGGACTGAAGGACATGCTGCTGGGCGGTTATCTCGCCGACGTCGTTCCCACCTTCGGATCCATCAACATGATCGGGGGAGAAATCGACCGGTGATCACCATTGAGATAGACGGAAAAACAATCGAACTGGAAAAACCCATTCCGGTGCTCGAAGCCGCCAAACAGGTGGGCGTGGACGTGGCCCACTACTGCTACCACCCCAAGCTGTCCATCGCGGGCCAGTGCCGCATGTGTGTGTGCAAGGTGGAAATGGGCGGCAAACCCATGCCCAAGCTGCAAATCGCCTGCAACACCATGGCGTCAGACGGTATGAAAGTGAGTTTTCAGGATCAGGAAGTGAAGGACGTGGTGCGGGGCGTGCTGGAACTGCACCTTGTCAATCACCCCATCGACTGCCCCATCTGCGACCAGGCCGGCGAATGCAAACTCCAGGATTTTTACATGGAGCACGGCCTGCACCAGAGCCGCATTCACCTGGAAGACAAAGACCACAAACCCAAGCAGCGCCGCATTGGCCGCAGTGTGGTGCTGGACAACGAGCGCTGCATCATGTGTACCCGCTGCGTGCGGTTCTTCGACGAGATCACCCACGAGAAGGAACTCACCATCGAAAACCGGGGCAACCACAGCCTCATCACCACCACCTTTGGTGAACTGAAATCGCACTATGCCCAGAACGTGGTGGACATCTGCCCCGTGGGCGCACTCACCGACGAGCGCTTCCGGTTCAAGCAGCGGGTGTGGTTCCTTGAAGAAAACCAGGGCATCTGCCCCGGCTGCGCCCGTGGCTGCAACCTTTTCGCCCATCACAAGGACAACACGCTGTATCGCGTGAAACCCCGACAGAACGACGCGGTGAACAGCACCTGGCTGTGCGATCAGGCGCGGGTGAGTTTTGAGTATCCGGGCCTGGGGGCGCGCCTGGGCGCGGTGAGCCTCAAGCGTTACGCCATGAAGGAACCCGCCCCCTGGAAAACCGCGCTGGATTATCTGCACGAAGCCCTCACCGGCGCAGGCAGCGAAGAAACCCTGCTGGTGGGCAGCGCCCAACTCAGCAATGAAGCCAATTACCTGCTGGGGGTGTTGGGCGAAAAAACCGGCGCGGCGGTTTACGCCACCGTCAAGGCCTATGCCGAAACCGACGGCCCGAAAGAAGACAAGCTGCTGGTGCTCGCAGACAAAAACCCCAACACCCAGGGGGCCAAACGCCTGGGTCTGAAAACCTTTGACGACGCCGCCAACGCCGAAGCCTTTTTGAGCGCCCTGGAAAGCGGCAAGGTGAAGGTGCTTTATGTGTGCGGTCTGGACC
>CAYJOG010000381.1:2565-3443 GCA_964371695.1 uncultured bacterium | reverse complement strand
GTGGTGGACTGCGGCGAGGGCCTTTACATCAACACCGGCGACTGGCTGCAACACGCCGTCATCACCTGGCTGGATGACCGGGGGGCCTTTCAGCAGGATCTCTCACGCCCGGCCTGTTTCAAAAGCATGCCCTGGCCCGGACCAAAAGCCACCTGACATCCCCGTGCCCATGCCCGCCACCGCCAGCCAGGTCTTCTCACAGAACATGGCCCAGGTGCTGGTGGAATATCACCGAGCCCTCTCAGGCGGCCTGAGCGAAGAAGTGACCCACGACCTGCGGGTGGCGCTGCGCCGCTGCCGCAGCGTGGCCCAGGTGTGCAGACTGCTGGATCCGCACCCCGTGTGGCGGCGTTTGAACCGGGATGGCGCGGCGCTGTTCTGCGGCCTGGGAGAACTGCGCGACATGCAGGTGCTGATGTTGTGGGTGACGGAACTGGGCTGGACGGACACGCCGGAGGGTGAGACTTTTCTGGCCACGCTGGCGCAGCAGGAGGCAACGCTCAAAACACAAGCCGCCCAGGCGGTGGCGGCTTTTTCGGTGCAGGACTGGTCGGATCACGGCGAACTGGCCGCGGAGCGGTTGGGGTTGTTTCTGACCGAAGACCCGGCCTTTGCCCACCTCGCGGCCCTGCGGCTGAAAACCGTGCTGGCAGACCACCGCCGGGCCCTGCGTAACCAGAACCCCGCCGCGTGGCATACCCTGCGCATCAGTTTCAAGCGCCTGCGTTACGTGATTGAAAACTTCCTGCCGCACCAGCACGCCCACCACGGCAAAACCCTCAAAAAAATTCAGGACGCCCTGGGCGAGGTGCATGACCTGGACGTGCTGAAAACCGTGTTGATGAACGCCGTTTTGCCGCATTCCGCCAGAGCCGAAT
>CAYJOG010000381.1:0-2555 GCA_964371695.1 uncultured bacterium | reverse complement strand
CCAGTTGAACGAGGCCCGCGACCAGCGACTGACCACCTACCGGCAACTGGCCAGCGGCCCGGCGGGTGAATTGGCGCTGCTGAAACAGTCCCTGCCCCTGACCGGTGTGGGGGCGGCCCGGCAAAAAAAGGCCGCAGTGGCCGCCATCAGCCGCTGCCTGCGGGGCCATGGCCACGCCAGTCACGACAGGTCATGTTTTTTGAATCTTTACGCAGGGTTTCTGGAAACCACCCGTCATCCTTTGTTGGTGCAGGCCCCCGCCGAGCTGCCCCTGTGGCTTGAGATGTTGCGGCCCCTGACGAAAAAAAACTGGCCACCCAAAACAGCAAGGCGGTTTCTGAACACCCTGCCTGCCCTGAACCTGGACACCCCCGGCCCCATGGCGGGGCTGATGGCCCAGGTGTTTCTGGGCAAGGAAAAAAAGCGAAAAAAAAGCGCGGAACCGGTGGAGCCAGAAAACACCCCCCCCCCGCCAGACCCGCAGCAGGTGGCGCTTCTGAAAACCCTGCTGTCGCTGGCAGGGGATCTGGAGCAGGCCCACGGCCACCACGTGGAAGTGCAGAACCGGGGGGCGGGTGTGGTGGTGCTGGCGGACCTGGGCCGCCCGGCCCGCCTGTCGCTCAAGGCTCTGAACACCCACGCCCGCACGCTTGCGCGCATGCTGGAGCAGCCGGTGAGTTGGTCATTGGGCGGAGGAAGCGCCTGATAACATGCCCGCCATGAAAATAAGCCTTGACACCCGTGCGGGCACACTCACGGTAGAAACGCCGGAAGGCCCCAAAACCCTTTCTCTTTACAGCCCCGAAGGGTTTGACTGGCTCAGCCGCGCCTGGCTGAAGGTGGGCTGGAACCAGAAACACCCCTACACCTTCACCTGGCTGGGGCGGCCCGTGATTCAGGAGCCCGAAGACATGCTGCGCGCCCAGGAGGTGGTGTTTTGTGTGCGCCCCACGGTGATTGTGGAAACGGGCATCGCCCACGGCGGCTCGCTGATTTTCAACGCCTCACTGCTGCAAATGATGGGCGGGGGCCGCGTGATTGGTGTGGACGTGGAAATCCGCCCCCACAACCGCGCCGCCATCGAGGCGCACCCCATGTTCCGGCACATCACCCTGATTGAAGGCGACAGCGCCGCAGCCGACGTGGTGGCCCAGGTGCGGGCGCTGCTCAAGCCCGAAGACCGCGTGATGGTTTTTCTCGACAGCAACCACAGCTATGAGCACGTGACGCGGGAACTGAACGCCTATGCCCCCCTGGTGAGTGCTGGCTCCTACCTCGTGGCCACCGACGGCTCCATGGCTTTTCTCACCGAGGTGCCGCGGGGCAATCCGGCCTGGGACACCGATAACCCCATGACGGCGGCGGCGGACTTCGCCCAAACCCACACCGAATTTGTGCTGGAACAACCCGCCTGGCTCTTTAACGAAAGCGACCTCAGCACACCCATCACCCACTGGCCGGGGGCTTGGCTGCGGCGGAAGTGAAGCCTTGATGTTGAAGAAGAACCCCAAAAGGGGATAGTTGCCGTGAGTACAGGGCCAAGTTTACTTGGCCACTGGGCACGGCTATCGTGCCTGGACTCAAACATCCTGCTATTCGGAGGCAACATGGACAACATCAACTACGGCCCCCTGCGGTTCTTGATCGGCAAATGGCAGAGCGAAGGCTTCAGAGGAGAAAACCGTGCTCCCGACCCGGACAGGAAAGTTGAAAACACCAAGTTCCGTCAGGAAATGACCTTCGAGCCTATCGGAAGCGTGGAGAACCACGAACAACTGCTGTATGCGCTGCGCTATAGCACCAAGGCATGGGAAGAAGGCGACGACGCAGAGCCTTTTCACGAGGAAGTGGGTTATTTCATCTGGGACAAGGCCAACGCCCAGGTGATGAAAAGTTTCATCGTCCCCAGAGGCATTGCCGTGAATGCGGGCGGCAGCGCCGACATCAACGCCACCGATTTTTTGATGAAAGCCGAGTTGGCCTCGCCGACTTATGGCTTGTGCTCCAACAAGTTTCTGGACGAAGAGTTTCAAACCGTCAGCTATGAAATCAAATTTGAGCTCACCGGCGAGGATGAGTTCTCCTACAGCGAAAACAGCCGAATCAAAATAAAAGGACAGCCGGATATTTTTGATCACACCGAGAAAAATGTCCTCAGCAGGGTGTTGTAAGAGCCTGTTTGAAAAGTGGGTTATGTGAAACATGGCCCACTTTGGACAGGCTCTCGTGGACATGAGTTTGCGAGGAGTCTTTCCAGATGCCCATTGGGGCATCTGGCCGAGCAAAGGCGATAGCGACACCGCCGCTACTCCGTAAGATTAACGCCTATGGCGTCCCCGTCTGTGGTCTTGCCTGCGTTCATATAAAAGGCAGGCGGGACGCCTGCCCAACTGAAAAAAAACAGAAAAAAGGTTTTGGGCTTTTGTTTTTGCCACAGGCGAGACGCCCGTGGCTACTGCTGCACCGCTTCCTGGGGAATGACGGCAATCGGTGGCCAAAGGGCAGCCGGGCAGCCTTCCTCGCTCTCGCGCCATCCTGGCGCTCGTCGCTTTGCG
>CAYJOG010000380.1:0-3444 GCA_964371695.1 uncultured bacterium | reverse complement strand
GCCCCAGGGTGAGCCGCCTCACCACCTTCTGCCTGGGTTTTGAAGGCGACATGGCCGACCTGGACGAACGCCAGCGGGCCGCTGAAACCGCCCGTTTTCTGCAAACCGACCACGTGGACATATCCCTCGCGCCGGGAGAAATCACCGCCGCCTTTGACGAAGCCCTGCGGTTTTTTGACGAACCTTTTGGCGGCGGCCTGCACACTTGGTTTTTGTCCCGCGAGGCCGCCAGAACTCACAAGGTGGTGCTCACGGGCATTGGTGCGGACGAACTACTTGGGGGTTATCACCGCAACCAGCGGCTTCAGGCCCTTGGGTTTCTGAAGTTTTTCCCCGGCGGTCTGCGGTCTTTGGCCGCGGCGGCCCCCCGTTGGGCAGGCGCGCTGCAGGGCCAGAAAAACGACCGTTTCCGTCGCCTCGATCGCCTGCTGTCGGCGGCGCCGCAAGAGCACTACGCCGCCTGGATCAACCTTTTTACCCAGCAGGAACTGACGCCACTGCTTCAGCCGGGTCATCAGGCGCTGCTCAGTGCGCAGGATTTCTGTCAAAAGGCCGTGGCGGCTTTTGAAGGGGAAGCCCCTGCCGAAATCACCCGCCGCATTGCCTGGCTGGAACTGCGCACCACGCTGGTGGAAGATTTTCTGGCCTACACCGACCGCACCACCATGGCCCACAGCCTGGAAGCCCGCGTGCCGTTTCTGGACCACACCCTGGTGGAGTGGGTGAACACTTGGCCGGACGCCGTGCGCTTCACGGCCCGCCCCAAACAGGCCCTTTACGCCGCCGTGGCCGACCTGCTGCCCCCTGCCCTGCAAACCCGCAAAAAACAGCCCTTTCTGCTGCCCCTCGCCCGCTGGCTGCGGGGGCCGCTGAAACCCTGGGTGCAGGAAACCCTGATGGGCGAACTGCACAGCCGAGCCTTCCTGAACCCCGGTGCGGTGCGCCGCCTGGTGGAGGGGTTCTGGCGCGGTGAGGACCGGGCCTGGCAGGTGTGGCACCTGATGGGCGTGGAACGGTTTTTACGCCAGACCGGCGCGCCCATATTCTAAGGACCTGTTTTAAAAGTCCGTCGTGGACTTTTAAAACCCAACGCCATCGGGGGCAAAGCCCCCTTGGCGTGGCGAAAACCTCAACTTTTTCAAAGTTTCGGCTTTCGGGTGCGCTCATCCATGAGCGCAAGAGCCTGTTTATCGTGCGCTTTGTGAGACATGGCGCACGATAAACAGGCTCTAAAAACTACCGCAGGAAGTCCAGCAGACTGGGGGGCAGCACCCGCGCGCCCACGCCCAGACTGGCGCGGTAAACGTCTTCCTGCAGGCGCAGGTCGCTGATGCCCTTGGCCATGTCCAGGTCTTCCACCACGCTCTTGAGCTGGGTGTTGGTGACGTTGGTGGCCTCGATGCGGTTTTTGGCGATGTTCAGGCGGTTGATGCGCACGCCCAGCTCGGTGCGCAGGTTCAGGATGTTGTTGCGCACATTGTCGATGTTGTCGATGGTGTCCTGCATCACCGTGAGACTGGCGGCGGGGGTGGCGCTCATGGTGCGCAGGGCGTCGCGCATGTCAATGAGCCGCTGGAACACTTCGGGCGTGGTGGTGACGGCGCTGATGGCCGAGTTGGTCTGGGGGCCATATACATTCTGCGTGCCCGCCACCTGCGACGAACCGGGAATGTTCATGCCGATGGTGACGCCGATGCCTACGTCTTCCTTGTAAACACCGTCGTTGCCCATGTAATCCACCTGGGTGATTTCTCCGGCGCCATTGCGGGTGTCCTGAAAAGGCAGGGTGCTGGTGGCGAAACCGGAAAAGATGAATTTGCCCTGAAACTTGAAGTTGGAGATGGACCAGGTTTCTTCCAGCAGTTGGTTGACTTCCTGGGCGGCGGCGTCATAGGCCGTCTGGGGAAAAAACTGGGTGCTGTGGCGCACGGCGATGTCCCGCAGGCGCAGCAGCAGGGTGCTGCTGTCTTCCATGGCCTGATCAGCCACCTCCAGCACGTTGATGCCGTCGTCGGTGTTGCGTTCAAACTGGGTGTCCTGGTTGAGCACGTGCCGCAGGGTGAGGCTGCGGTCCACCCCCACCGGGTCGTCTGAGGGAATAAAAATGCGGCGGCCCGTGGAAATCTTGTGCTGCAAGTCCTGCAGGCGCTTGGCGTTGTCGCCCAGGTCCTTGAGAAAGGTTCCCTTTAATAGTTGTCCTGTGACCCTCATGGTGTGTTTAACGGCGGCCCCGTCAAAACCTTGAGCGGGTTTTTTAAGCTCCGTTTAGATTAAAACTGTTTTAAGACCCCGCTGTTGCCCCGATTTCGGCAATGTGCTTAAATTTGGACAGCCGGTGCGCAACCGGACTTTCCATTCAAGGAGCCACCATGGCCACCAAAAGCAAAACCAAAGCCCACCCCAAGGGCATCACCTTTGAGGAACTTCGGGAAATGTCCAACGATCAACTGGACGAATTGATGGAAAACGGCCACCCCGTGGACCCCAAGGAAATCGAAGGCTTCGAGTTCAAGGGGCTGAACGTGGGTGTGCCCGAACTGCTCAAAATGTTCGCTCAGAAATTCAAAAAGTGCTTCTACCGCGACCCCATCACCGGCGAACTGCGGGGCTGGAACCTGAAAATCAAGCAGGACCGCGAACTGGACGGCCCCTGGGAAACCACCAGCGACGACATCCGCAAGACCGCCCACGGTTTTTACAAGGTTTATCCCGCCGCCGATGACGACACCTTCAACCACTACAGCCAGGCCCTGCTCATCAACTATGGCGAAGGCGACAACCCGGCCCTGGACGTGACCAGCCTGCTGCGCGACTACATGGTGTGCGTGAACGAAGGCGACACCAGCCTGCTGCTGGGCAAAGCCTATCTGGATTTCGGCCTGTTCAACCTGCCCAGCCAGGGGTTTTTCATCCTGCACAAGGACTGCCCCCTCTCTGACGTGGCCACTCCCCCCAGCAACATTCTCGAAGCCCTCGGCATCATGTAATCCGCTTTTTGGGCGCGCCGGGGCCTGTGCTCCGGCGCGTTTTTTTACACCGGCTTTCCACTCATCCCCATGGGCAAACACCTCGGAGAAAACAAACGCCGTCAGGACATCCTGGCGGCTTCCCGCACCCTGTTTGTCGAAAAGGGCTACGCCACCACCAGCCTGGAGGACATCGCCCAGGCCGCCGGCATCAGCCGGGGAGGCATGTATTTTTATTACCGCAACAAGCAGGAAATCCTGGAGGCCCTTTGCCAGGAAATGGTGGAAGACTCCATCGCCTATCTGGCCAGGGCGCTGCAGGGGCCTTATTCCAACCCCCATCTTTTGCTGGAGGCCATCCTCGCCTATTACATGCGTTATCTGGTGCAGAACCAGCAGGCCACGGCGCTTTCGCAACTGCTCATGGAAGTCTCTCTGAGCGACCAGACCGTTCATGACATTCTGGCCAGGAACATGC
>CAYJOG010000379.1:2097-3444 GCA_964371695.1 uncultured bacterium | reverse complement strand
CCGCCATGGGTTATTACGCCCTGATTTTTCTCACGGCGCTGCGCCAGATTTCACCTTCCCTTTTTGAAAGCGCCCGGCTGGACGGCGCGGGGCCCTGGCTGGTGATGCGCACCATCACCCTGCCCGCCCTGAAACCCATTCTGCTGTTCGTGGTGGTGATCAACGGCATCCGCTCGCTGCAACTGTTCACCGAGGTGCTCACCATGACCGACGGCGGCCCCCAAAACGCCACCCTCAGCCTCGTGCTGTTGATGTACAAAACCGGCTTTCGCCACATGGACATGGGTTATGCCGCCGCCCAGGCTTTTGCCCTGGTGGCGCTGTCGGGCGTGTTCAGCGCCCTGCAATGGGCCTTGTTGCGGCAAAAGGGCGGCGCGCCATGAGCCGCCGCACACTGGCTTTTGTGGTGTTGCTGGGCGTGGCGCTGCTGCTGGTGTTTCCGTTTTATTTTCTGCTGGCGGGGGCGCTCAGCACCGAACCGCTCATGCACCAGGGCGAGCTGCGCCTGCTGCCCCCCGGCCTCACGCTGGCCCACGTGGCGGACCTGTGGCAAGGGGGCCGGTTCGGACGGTTTCTGGTCAACTCGGTGGTGGTGGCGGCGGGTGTGGTGGCGGGCAACCTCATGCTCAGCGCCTGCGCGGGATACGTGTTTGCCCGCAAACGGTTCACCGCCGACAAACTGCTGTTTTCGCTGGTGCTGGCGTCGCTGATGGTGCCCAAACAACTGCTCATGATTCCCCTTTATCTGTTGTGCAGCCGCCTGCACATCCGCGACACCTACGCCGCGCTCATCCTGCCCTTCTGGGCCGACGCGTTTAACGTGTTTCTCATCCGTCAGGCCCTGAGCCAGCAACCCGAAACACTCGAAGACGCCGCCCGGCTGGACGGCGCGGGGGAATGGATGGTGTTCCGGCGCATCGTGTGGCCCCTGCTGGGGCCCACGCTGGTGTTCTGCGCGCTCAACACCATGATCGTGAACTGGAACAGCATCCTTTTCCCGCTGGTACTCATCAGCAACCCCGACCTCTACACCCTGCCCGTGGGGCTGATGATGACGGCGCTTGGGCCCAACAGCCTGGACTGGCAACACCTTTTCGCCGGGTGCTTCATCGCCACCGTGCCGCTGGTGGTGCTGTTCCTGATTTTCCGCCACCGTTTGCACCAGGGCATGGTGATGGGGGCGATGAAGGGGTAAGGGCCTGCCTCTTTGGACCCCACCCGACAAATGGCAACGGAAGCCAAGTGTTCTGCCAATTACCCGGCGTGGTTGCCCCCCAATCGGGCAAGCAGGGAAAAAAAAAAAAAAAAAATTTTTTTTTTTTTTTTTTTTTTATAAAATAATTAAAA
>CAYJOG010000379.1:0-2087 GCA_964371695.1 uncultured bacterium | reverse complement strand
CCTGTAAAATACAAAAACCTATGTTTTTTTCTTTATTATTTTAAATAACACTGTTAGCCGGGTTGCGGGTTATTCACGACAGCCCTTGCGATATTTGTGGGTAATGACAAGCCCTCAAGGGGAGAGGTGAAAAACCTCCCCGCTTCTTACCCCGGCATTTCCACCACCGCCCTACCCCCCCAGCTTCTCCACCACTCGCCGCCACTCTTTTTCCGTTTGGGCCTCGTGGGCGTCGAGCACCAGCCAGCCGGTGAAACCGCTGGCGGCGGCTTCCTTGGGCCAGCGGGCCAGCGCCGCTTCGTCTTCGGCCCACAGCCGCCAGAACAGCGACCCCTGACTCAGACGCTGAGCCTGTTGGGCAGAGGGTTTGTCCCTGAGTGCCGCCACGTCCACCGCCAGGGCGGCGTTGGGGGTCTCGATGCTGTCGATGAGGTTTTCCAGTTCCGGCAGAGAGCGGATCAGGCCGTCTTCCGACCGGTCGTTTTCCACCACCATCAAAAGCCCCTCGCCCTCGGTCAATAACGACGACACCGTCAGGCAGCGCACCAGTTCCACAAAATCCCGCTCGCGGCCATGCAGCGAGCCGCTGGTGAGGCACAGGGCCTGCGCCCCCATCTTGGCCCCCAGGGCTGCCCAGTTGCTAATGGATTCCATTTCCTTTTCCCGTTCCGATCTGTCGTGGTGGCCAAAATCCGCCTCGATGGAAAACAGGGGCACACACAGTCCGGCCCGTGCGCACATCTGGCGCAGCGCCCAGGCCAGGTCTTCGCTCACGCCGGGCAAATCCCGCGCCCGTATTTCCACGCCACAGACACCCTGCAAACCACCGGCAACCTCTATAAACGCCTCCAGCCCCCCTTGGCGGATCAGTGCCCCAAACGAACGACTGCTCAACAGAACACGCATGATTCAGACTCCCGACGAACTTTTTTTTAGCAGCCCCAGAATTGCCTCCAGCAGCTCCACTTCTTCTACACCCGGATGCGTGCCCGTGGGAGAAGCACACAGCTCACGAATACACTCGGCGAATTTTTCCAATGTGTTTTCCACTGCGCGGGCCGGCCCCACGCGATAAGACCGCCGCTGTTCCTCGCCCGTGTCGTGGCTCACACGGGTGATCAGGCCGTCTTCCAGATCATGCAGCACGTCGGGCGGCGAAAACACAAGGCTGGACAACACCCCATGCACCTCCAGGCGTTCTTCGGGCCTGAAACGGTGGGTGCGGCCAATGGTCATCTGGGCCAGCAGTTCGCCGGGATAACCCAGCGTCACCAGAATAAAGTTACCCATGGGCGTCATCTGGGCGTGCAAAAGCTGTTTGGGACGCCCCGCCAGACCCCGCAGGATGCTCACCTGATCAGAGGCGTCCAGCAGTGTGCGGCAGGCGATGCGCATGGCCATGCTGGTTTCGCCTTCGCCCATGGCGTTTTCCATGGACAGCTCCGCCAGGGCCATGCGGCCCTCCTGCACGCCGGGGGCCAGGTCCGTCATGGGCACCAGATCCGCCCTGTCGGCTTCGGCAGAGGTGCGGATGTCGGTGAGCGAGAGCAGGCGGGCGTCGTCCTGATTGAGTATCTCCTGCACCAGCCGCTCGGCCCGTTCAAAACTGCGGTCATAACGGCGTAGGTGGGCCACCATCACCACGGTTTCCTTTTCATCGGCCAGGTCTCGGATGGCGCGAGCCTCGTCGCTGTTATAAGCCAGGGGCGCAGCAGTGAGCACATGCAGCCCCTGCTCAAGCGCGGTCATGATGATGTCCTGACGGTAAACGTCCAGCACCACCAGGGCCTGAATGCCCCCCACCGCCAAAAGGTCTTCCCACATCGTGAAGGTGTGCTCCACGCCATAGAGTTTTCCCAGGCGGTCCAGCTGATGCTGGCTGGGGCTGCAAATGGCCTTCAGTTCGAAGTGGGGCGAACGCACCAGAAGCGGCAAAATGCCCCGCTGGGCCACCGCCCCCAGCCCCACCACACCCACTGAAATCGCACCAGTCACCGCGCCATTATAGGCTCACAAAAATGATCGGCCCCTGGCAACGGCGGGCGGGGACGCCCGCCCCACTAAAAAAACATCTCTCTCCCTCAGTG
>CAYJOG010000378.1:0-3467 GCA_964371695.1 uncultured bacterium | reverse complement strand
TGGGGAGAGGGTGGTGTGGGGCTTAACCAAATATAAAAACCTCAATGGTTTTTTGCTTTTTGCTTGACCCCTCACCCGGCGCTACGCGCCACCCTCTCCCCGTAAAGGGGAGAGGGTAAAAAGGGTGACGCTTCCCCACGCAAGCATGTATCCATACACCGCGACTTATGTCGTCATGTATATAAAGAGGAGAGGAGACAATGCTGGATGCATCAACTGATGGGAAATGAAAACTTATCGCAAAACACAATGCAGACGGTTTCTGATTTCTGCGAAGCTTTCCGCCCTTCCATTCTAAAATACACCGGTGCTCTGGGACGCCATCGTCGTCGGTTCCGGCTTTGGCGGATCCATCACCGCAGCGCGGCTGGCGCAAAAGGGTTTGAAGGTACTGATTCTGGAGCGCGGCCCCTGGTGGGGGCCAGCGGGAGAAGGCCAGGAGGACAGCCTGCGGCGGCCTTTTCCACAAGGCGCCGGGGCAACCCGGCTGGTGCGCAATGTGCGCATGGCCCGCAGCCAGAAAAGCCGGGAATGGCTGCTGAACAAAGACGGCTGGCTGGAGACCCATCTGTTCGACCACCTGCTCACCGTTACCGGCAGCGGCGTGGGGGGCGGCTCGCTCATTTACACCAACATCCTGCACCAGCCCGACGACGATTTTTTTCAGGGGTTTCCGCCAGAGATCACGGCGCGGGAAATGCGGCCCTATTTCCAAAGGGTGCGCGACATGCTGCGCCCCGCCCCCATGCCGCACCTGCCAGAAAAAAACCGCGTGTTCGAGGCCATGGCCAGCCATGCCGGACTGGGCGGCGTCACCTATCCCGAACTGGCGGTGGTGTGGGGAGACTCCCCCAACCGGCAGCGCCCGGTGGTGAACGCAGCCGGTGTGGCGCAGGGCAGTTGCAACTTTTGCGGCACCTGCATTCTGGGCTGCCCCACCAAGGCCAAAACCACCATGGACCTCACCTATGTCCCTCTGGCCCTCAGGCACGGGGCCACGCTGCGCCCCCTGTGCGAGGTGACGGCCATCGCCCCCCATGGCAAGGGTTATGCCGTGCGTTTTACGGACCACCGCACCGGCCAGACCAAGCAGGCGGCGGGCAGGCGGCTGATTCTGGCGGCGGGCACGCTGAACACGCTGCGGCTTTTGTTCGCCGCGCGGGACCGCCACCGCACCCTGCCCCGCCTGCCCCGCACACTGGGTCTGCGGTTTTCTCCCAACGGCGATATGGGCGCGGCGTTCCTGTTCAGCCCCCAGCTCAAAAACAGCGCCCACGGCCCGGCATTCAACGCTTTTTTGCGGCATCCCCAGCGGGGTCACTATGAATACCTGATTGGCGAAGTGGGCTTGCCGCTGGCGGCGCTGCCGCTGCCGGGGCCGCTGAAAAACGCCCTGGCGGGCTGCGCCATGATTCTGGCCATGGGCCGCGACAGCGCCACCGGCGTGCTCACCTATGACGGCAAAAACCTGCACACCCCCATGGGGCGAGACGTGGGGCCAGAACTGTTTGACGCCATCGAAAAATCGGTGGAAAAACTCTCGGCCCACTATCAACCCCGGTGGCTGATGAACAACGCCCCCGGCGGACGGGGGGCCAGCACCATCGCCACGGTACACCCCATGGGCGGGGCCAGCCTGGGGCGCAGCGCCGAAGAAGCCGTCACCCACCACACCGGCCAGATTTTTGGCCACCCCGGTTTGTATGTGGCCGATGGTTCGCTTTATCCGCGTCCGCCGGGCATTCCCCCCAGCCTCACCATCGCCGCCCTGGCAGAACGGCAGGCCAGCCTGATGGTATCCTGAGTTTCATTCAATTTTCCGGGAGGCGTTCGTGGCCGAGAAAAAAAGCAAACCTGTCCGCAAAAAAACACCTGCCGCAAAAAGCAAAAAACTGGCGGCCAAACCCGCTGCGGCCAAACCCAAAAAAGCGTCACCTGCCAAGGCCAAGGCAAGCCAGTCCAAGCCAAAATCCATCCGGCCCAAATCAGCGCCCAAAGCGGCTCCTGCCCTGCCTGATCTGGACGCCCTGCGGGAAATGGATTTTGACGGCCTGAACCATGTGTTCGCGGGCTTGCCTGCCCCCGCGCCCGGCACGCCAGAAGGTTTTTGCCGGGGCGAAGTGCTGCTGGCCCGAGGGCTGGACGCCCTGCCCGCCGGTTTGCCCCAGATGTTCCTGAACCTCATCAACAGCCCCCTCAGTCCGTGGCGGGGCAAATGTTTTGACGGCGAAACGGGCGTCAACGTGTGGTTCACCGAAAATGGTCCCACGTTTGCCGGTTACAGCATCGCCCATGGCCACACGCTGGACAGCGAAAGCGAAGCCGTGGTGCTGAATTATCACGTGGATCAAAACCCTCTGCCGCTCCGGGCCATCCGGGGCGAGGTGAAGGCCCTGGGGCCGGGCCTGTGGCTGGGCCGCATGTCTTACCTCTGGCGCGGCGAGCCGGAAAAACTGCTGTATTTCACACTGGAGAAATGAGTCGCCCGGCAGGCAATTGCTGTTGGGTTTGCGAGAAAAAACCCGGATTATCAGGGGTTTTTTGAGGTAGCCCCGGCAGGCTACGACACCAGATTCGCCTTGAGCACCTGGGGGTGGTCTTTGAGGCGGGTGTAAAACCCGTGGGCCAGAGCGGCGTCCTGCACCGCCAGACCGGTGCTGTCAAACACCGTGATTTCTTCTTCGTTCCACCGGCCCTGGGCTTTTTTGGCCAGCACCATGGGCAATGTTCCGGCGATGTCTTCTTTTTTGAGCTGTCCCTTGAGCACCGCCACGTTGATTTCACCGCTGTGGGCCGCCTGCTCCCATTCGTCCACAAAAATGCGGGCGCGTTTGAGCAGGGCCAGGTCCAGCTCCTGCTTGCCCGGCGCGTCGGCCCCCACGGCGTTGATGTGGGTGCCGGGCTTGACCATGCGGTCCAGCACCACCGGGTTGCGGGCGGGCGTGACGGTGACAATCACGTCGGCCCCCCGCAGCACCTCGCCCAGATTTTGTGTGTGGGTGACCAGCGACACCCCCTGGGCCTGCAGGGTGGAAAAATGCTCTTCGCGGAATTGCATCAGGACTTCGGGGTTGAGGCCATACACATGCACCTCCTGCAGATTGGGCATGACCATGAGGTGAAACAGGATTTGTGTGTGGGCCTGCACACCAGCCCCCACTATCGCCAGCACAGAGGCGTCGGGGTTGGCCAGCGCCTGGGTGGCCAGGGCACTGGCCGCGCCGGTGCGCAGCGCTGTGAGCCACGAGGCCCCCATCACCGCCAGCGGGAAACCCGTGGCCGGGTCCAGCAGCACATAGGTGGCCATGACGGTGGGGTATTTCCCCTCGGCTGCGTTGTGCGGATGCACCGTCACCAGCTTCACCCCGGCGGCTCCGGCGGTGTGCAGGTGGCTGGGCATGAGGCGCAGGTCGCCATCGGGAAACGCCATGTACACTTTTTCGGGCATGGTGACGTCACCCTCGGCC
>CAYJOG010000377.1:1352-3481 GCA_964371695.1 uncultured bacterium | reverse complement strand
GCCAACGCCATTCCCGTGTCGGGCATCACGCAGGATTTCAATCAGGTCACCACGGGCCTTTACACCAAACTGGTGGTGGTGCCGCCGGGCATGACCTTCAGCGCCACGGCGCTCACCCCCAGCGCCCCCACAGGCTTGCCCACGCAGCCCCGCGTGGGTGTGGCCTATGCCGTCAAGCTCTACGCGACTGATGACAACTTCCGCCTCGTGGCGGGCATCACCAACCCGGTGCGGGTGCTGATCACCCCCACCACGGTGCTGGACGCCAACACCAACACGGTGGCCGTGAACATGTCCGGCGGCGAAGCCACGGTGAACCTGCTGTTTGACGCCGCAGGCTCCTTCAGCATGAGCGCCGCCGACAGCAACAACACCCAGGCCGTGGTGGTGGCCCCCGACGCCAGCAAGTTCACCGCCGGGGCCACGGGCAACATCAGCAACAGCACCAAGCTGTTCCAGACCCTGCAGCTCTCTGAGGCAGGGGGGCTGGTGCAGCAGTTGATCACGGTGGGCACGAGCAACATCACCGTGCTGCAACACGACGACACCGACCCCAACACAGCACCCACCCAGGTGCCCGCCAACGGCCAGACGGCCTCCAACGTGGTCATCACCCTGGTGGACGACAGCGGTGTGCCCATCCAGAACAACGACGTGCGCCTGCTCATCAACGATCAGGCCCCCACCGGGCGCGAAGCCAGCGCGGCGGGTGAAGGCAGCCCGCGTCAGGCCTCTGCCGCGCCGGTGAGCCTGCCGTCTCCATCGGGGGCGGTGTTCAGCAGCGGCACCGACGGAAAAGTCACCTTCGCCCTCACCAGCCAGCAGGCGGGCACGTTCAAGGTGCAGGCCCAGGCCAAAAACGCCAACGGAACCTATACCAACGTGGGAGGCAGTTTCTCGCTGGTCTACCGCGCGGTCAACGCCGTGGGCAATCAGGACACCCTGAACCAGACGGTGAGCGGCGACGTGTTCAACGTCAACGGCACACTCCAGATTGTCTCGCGCATCGGCGACCCCACCGGCATTGACACCACTGGTGCGGGCACGTTTGTGCTCACCCACAACGGTGCGGTGGTGGGCAGCACCGTGAGCTGCACACCCGCGGGCACACTGGCCTCGCCGGTGCAGGTGGAGACCCTGTGTGTCTTCACCCTGGCCACCCCCGCCGGGGGCTGGCCCGTGGGCAGCAACACCTTCCAGCTCACTTATGTAGACGTGAACGGGGCTTCGGGCTCCGGCATCGGGGCGCGGGCCTCGGCCAGCCCGCAAACCTTTGTGCTGACCGGCACCAGCGGTTTCAGGCTCAGCAACATCATGAACGTGCCCAACCCCTTCAATCCCACCGACACCAGCCTCAACACCAACACCTGCTCCATGACAGGCACCAACTCGGCCAGCCTGCGCTGCACCGACCTCACCTTCCAGGCCAGCGAAGACATTTCGTCGGTCTCCGTCACCATCTACAACAGCCTGGGGCGGCCCGTGAAGAGCATCCGCTACAGCGACACCACGGGCATTTCCGGCGTGGGCTTCAACAACGCCGTGCAGTGGGACGGCACCGACAACGGTGGCTCGCTGGTGGCGCGGGGCATTTATTTCTACGAACTGCGCGCCGTGAGCCAGACCGGCGCCGTCTCAAGCGCCAAGGGCAAAATCGCCATCGTTCGTTAACAGCAGGAGCGCCTTATGAAAATCAGCCAATTGCACCTTAGAATCTGTTTTAAAAGTCCGTCGTGGACTTTTAAAACCCAACGCCTTCGGGGGCAAAGCCCCCTCGACGTGGCGAAAACCTGCGCTTTTTCAAAGCTCCGGTTTTCGGACGCGGGCATCCATGCCCGCGAGAGCCTGTACAAAGTGGGCTATGTTTTATTTAGCCCACTTTTAAAACAGGCTCTAAAACCCACACCAGCGGCGCTTGTTGCCCTGCTGTGCGGCACGGCGGCCCTGGGGGCTGATGCGCCGGACTTTTTTCAGAACGGTACGGGGGCGCGGCCCGGCGCCATGGGCGGGGCTTTTGTGGCGGTGGCCGATGACGTGAACGCGATTTATTACAACCCGGCGGGCATGGTCACTGCGCCCAAAAGCCAGTTTGGTTTTTTGCGCTACGGTTTTGAAACGCTGGACGTGGA
>CAYJOG010000377.1:0-1342 GCA_964371695.1 uncultured bacterium | reverse complement strand
GTTATCTGCACCGCCTGAGCACCGACGCTTCGGTGGGTGTGGCCCTGGGGCTGACCACCAACGACAACAACCTCTTTACCAGTTACAGCGGCGTGCTGGGGGCCAACCGGCCCGTGGTGGGGGGCAGCTTCACCGAAAAACAGACTGGCGTGCTGATCAGCTACGCCCAGCGCACCAACGAAAAAACCACCGTGGGGGCCACGGCCCGTTACCTCAGCCACAAGCTGCCGGGCAACAGCGAAACCGGCTTTGGCCTGGACCTGGGCCTGCTGCACCGCGCCAACCGCAACCTCAACCTGGGCGTGAACCTGCAAAACCTCATCCCCACCGATCTTGGTCCCGACCAGATTCCCTTCAACGCCAAGCTGGGGGCGGCTTATACCACCAGCGACGGCAACCTGCTGGTGGCGGCGGACTACAACACCGACAACGGCGGCAACGGAGACGGCACGCTTAACTTTGGTCTGGAATACAAGGTGCTGCCGGAGCTGCGCCTGCGGGCCGGTTCGCAGCAGGACGACTTCACCCTGGGCATGGGTCTGGAATGGGGCGACTGGCAACTGGACTACGCTTATATGGATCAGGACATCGGCAATGTGAGCCGCGTGGGGTTCAACTATTACCCCGATGTGAACCCTCCCAGCCAAAAAGTGGCGCGCAAAACCGGCCCGGTCATTTCCTCGCCGCCCACCGGCAACGCCAGCGTGGTGAACATCGTGCGCGATCTTTCCCGGCCAGACGGCGACGCCATGAAAACCGACGTGCGTTTCATCAGCGACACCGAAGCCATTGTGAACCTGGGGCAGATCGACAAAATCGGCAACGGCGACAAGCTGGCCGTGGTGCTTCAGGGCAAGGTGAGCGCGCTGATCACCATCACCGAGGCCGGGCGGTTTTTCAGTCAGGCCACGCTCACCGAAAAAGCCTTCGACGGCACGCTCAACAAGGGCACACTGCTGGGCGACAGCGTGGTGGCGGTGGAATAACGGTCAGGGGGAGAACGCCTTCCCTGAATGAACAGCGTTGGTTGCGCGGGCTGCGCCTGCCTTTGGTTGGAGTAGGCGTGGTGTTCGCTCCGCGCACAGGCCACAAGAAAATCAAGGGTTTTTTAACGTAGCCCCGGCGTCCCGCCGGGAGTGTCAACCGCGCCGGAGGCGCGCACCTTGCAATTCTTCGCCCAATTTCATTTTGTGTAAGTTTATGCACCCCAACATCGTTCCCTCTCCCCTTTTCGGGGAGAGTGTGGCGCGTAGCGCCGGGTAATGGGCGCGGGGGGGCTATTGGGATTGCGGCAGCATATTGATGCTGCCGGGCGCGCCCAGCGGCACGACGGAGTAGGGCG
>CAYJOG010000376.1:0-3552 GCA_964371695.1 uncultured bacterium | reverse complement strand
GTTCTGGCCCTCCTGAAAAAACGCGTCGGGGGGCGCGCCCGCCGACACACCCCAGGCATAGGCGCGCTGGTGAACAAAGGTGTCATATCCCCCGGCGTGGCCACCCAGGGGCAGGTCCAGATATAACAACACACCGCTGTCACGGGCCTTTTGTTTCAGCGCCTGGGTCTGCCGGTGGGCCAGATATTGGGCGTAGAGGTGATAGTGCGCGTCCTGTGGCCTGGCGTCTGTGGCCTTCAGGTTTCTGAAACTCAGTCCTTTGGGCCACTGAGACCACACGCTGCCCTGGGCCTCGGTGACGGCGCGAAACAGGGCGTAGTCCGCCGCGCCGGGGTGTTCTTTCAGGAACGACTGAAAATCCGCCTGGGCGTCAGCTCCATGGGAAAAGAAGAAATCCGCCAGTTGGCCCAGTGCCCTGCGCCGCAAGGCATATTGACCAGCGAAGTCCACCAGTGGGTTATCCCGATAATGCTGCGCCGCCCTGTCCGCCGCCGCACCCGACAGCACCCGACGGGCGGCGGCGCAGTGGGGCCACGCTGGCGCGGCGGCGGGGTCTACAAAAGCGTCGCTCCAAAACAGGCGGCTCACGGGGCTGTAGGGGCTGGGTTCAAAAGGCTTTTCCAAGAAACAGGGCAGCAGGGGCAGTGTGGCCAGCACACCGGCCCCGTGACGAGCCGTCCCCTGCGCCAGAGCAGCCAGGTCCGTGTAAGTGCCCAGTGCCGGAGCCTTCTGGTCATAAAGCGCAAACACGGGGGCCAGCAACCCCCAGCGGCCTTTTTTACCGGGGGGCAACGGCAATGCCGGGCAGCGCCGGGGGGCCACAATCAGCGGCGCGGTCTGCTTCAGCCGGCCCTGCTGAATCACCAGACGGTGCAATCCCGGCGGCAGCGGCGTGGCCCCTTGGGCTGTCCACGGACTCAGGCGCAGGCCCGCCACCCCCCTGCCCTGCCCCCGGCGGGTGGGTTGCAGGGGTATTTCTTCGCCCGTTTCCAGCAGGGCGGCGACCCGCAGCGGCGGCTTGCTGCTGGCCTCGTTCAGCCACAGGTTGAACAACACCTTTTGGCCGCCCCACGACACCGCCGGTTCGTCAAAACCCCGCGCCAACAGTTCTGCGCATCGGTTTTGCAGCGCCTTCTCAAGCCAGTTTTTGCCGCCCGTCAACCCCCCCCGACTTGGCAGCCCCGCCGTCCACGCCTCTGGGTGCGCTTTTTGCCAGCGACCCTGGCCATCCCAAAATCCCGCACTGACGCCATAAAGGGCCAAAAGCTGACGTTGGCGGCGAAGGGTTTGGGCCATGGCGTTGATCAGAAAAATCGGGCGTCACCATTCCCTCTCCCCTTTATGGGGAGAGGGTGGCCGTAGGCCGGGTGAGGGGTTTGTTTAACGGCAAAAAACCAAACAGTTTTTTCTTTTTTGCCTCCCCACCTCCGGCCTTCTTCCGTAAAGAGAAGCTGGCCGAATCATCATCTTTATTATACTGACACACTGTGTCCCCTCACCGTGCGTCTCCGGCTACACCCACCACAACCCAGCGGCTTCAGGAACTCTCTGAAAACCTTTGGTGGACCTGGCAGGGGCTGGACGAAGCGCTGGCGGCCTCGCCCCTGTCGGCCCACTGGCGACGCGCTGGCGGCAACCTGAGCCGTTTTCTGAAAGCTCTCTCTCCCGCTGGCCTCAAAACCCTGAATGAAAACCCGGCCCTCTCCCGCACCGTGGCCGCGTTGCACAAACGGTTTCTGACCGAGACCCGCGCCCGCAAAACATGGTCCACCGGCGCGGCTGTGCCCAAAGACCTGCACGCCGCGTTTTTTTGCGCCGAGTTTGGCCTGTGGCACGGCCTGCCGATTTATTCTGGCGGCCTGGGTGTGCTGGCGGGGGATTTTCTGAAATCGGCCAGCGACCTGGGCGTGCCGGTGACCGGCGTGGGCCTGTGGTATGGCCGGGGATATTTCCGCCAGCGCATTGATTCCCGTGGTCAGGTGGAACACCCCGAACACCTGCACCCGGAGCACCTGCCCCTCACCCACCCCGGCGGCAAGCCGCTGTTTGTGCCCGTGCCGCTGGGACACAAAACCGCCTCGGTGCGTGTGCGTGAACTGGCCGTGGGGCGCGTGCCCCTGCTGCTGCTGGACACCGACCACGCCGCCAACCCCCCTGCCCTGCGCCGACTGAGCCACACCCTGTATGTGGGCGACCGGCCGAGCCGCCTGCAACAGGAACTGGTGCTGGGCGTGGGGGGGTATCTGGCCCTTCAGGCCACGGGGCGCGAACCCACCGTCATTCACCTGAACGAAGGCCACAGCGGCTTGGTGGCGCTGGCCCTGCTGCAACAGGCCATCAGTCGGGGGCTAACGTGGCGGCAGGCCCTGGCGTGGCTCAAACCCCGCCTTGTCTTCACCACGCACACGCAGGAAGAAGCCGGTCACGAACGTTACGACCTGCCGCTCATCACCCCCCACCTGCAACCCTTTGCCCAGACCCTGGGTGTGCCCGTGGAAACCCTGCTGGCCCTGGGTGCGCCGCCGGGCCGGGGGCCACAGACCCAGTTCTGCCTCAGCACCTTGTGCCTGCGCCTCAGCGGCCGAGCCAATGGCGTGAGCCAGCGCCACGGCGTGGTGGCCCGCCAGCACTGGCAACCCCTGTGGCCCGGCAAGGCGGTGGCGGATGTGCCCATTGGCCACGTCACCAACGGCGTGCACGCCCCCACCTGGTTGCCCCCGCTGCTGCAACACCAGATGGACGCCACCCACGGCCCCGGCTGGCGCACCCTGCCCCTCACGCGCCAGCATTTTGCCCAGGCGTTGAAGGTGGACCCCGCCACCCTGTGGGCATGGCGCGAGGCCATCCGCCAAACGGGAATGGAAAAAGTGGCGAAGCATCTTCTGGATGACGGCGGCCACCTGCTCAACCCCCAGGCCCTCACGGTGGGTTTTGCCCGCCGGTTTGCCGCCTATAAACGGGCGGGGTTGCTGTTTCACGACACCAAGCGTCTGGCCAGCCTGCTGAACAACCCCCGCCGCCCCATGCAGGTGATTTTTGCGGGCAAGGCCCACCCCCGCGACGAACAGGGTAAAGCGGTGCTGCGTCAGGTGCTGCATCTGAGCCACGAGCCAGCCTTCAAGGGCAAAATATTTTTGCTGGAAAACTATGACCTGGACCTGGCCAAGGCCCTGCTGGGCGGCGTGGACCTGTGGCTGAACACACCCGAATGGCCCCGCGAGGCCTGTGGCACCAGCGGCATGAAAGCCGTGCTGAGCGGCGCGCTGAACGCCAGCATTCTGGATGGCTGGTGGGAGGAAGCCTGGGCCGCCGAAGGCGCACACCAGCCCCCAGTGGGCTTCGCCGTCGCGCCCCCCACCGGCCACAAAACCGGCGGGGCCGACGCCCACGACGCCCGCGCCCTCTACACCCTGCTGGAAAAACAGATCGTCCCGCTGTTTCATGATCGCGACGACCAGGGCGTTCCACGGACCTGGACCGCCAGCCTGAAGGCCGCGATGATCCGCCTGGGGCCGGTTTATCAAAGCCACCGCATGGTGGCGGACTATGTGC
>CAYJOG010000375.1:1510-3566 GCA_964371695.1 uncultured bacterium | reverse complement strand
GTGTGGCGCTCAGGCGCAGACGCAGGTGCGCGGCGGCTTCTTCATAACGCCCCGCCTGCTTGAGCGCCTCGGTGTAAAGCTCTACGGCGCTGGCGTGTTCGGATTGCAGGGCGGGGTCGCTGGCCGATTGGCTCAGCACTTCTTTCAGCAGGCCGATGGCCCCCTGGGGTGTGCCCTTTTGCAGGTGAAACCCGGCCATCTGCAAACGGGCCTGGGCGGCGGCCTTTTGGGATTCCACCGAGCGCCCCGCCCCCACCGGAATCGCCTCCAGGGTTTTGCGGTAAATCTGGATGGCCTCGGCGGTGCGCCCCTGGGCCGCCAGCAGGTTCGACAGTTCGGTGGTCACGTTCGAGAGCAACGACAGCTCCCGCTGGCAAAAAGGATGTTTGAGCAACCCCCGGTAAATCTGCTCGGCTTCTTTTTCGCGCCGCTGCATTTTGCGGATGTTGGCCAGATAGAGTTTGCGGAAGGCGTCGGCCTGGGGTTCCTTGGCGGGGTTTTCTTCAAACAGGCGGGCCGCCTCGGCCAGTTTGCCCTGGGAGATGTAAATCTGGCTCAGCTCAAACAGGGCGCGGGTGCGGTTGACCGGGTGCAGCACGCCGGGCAGGGTTTTTTCAATCTCGGCCTGGGCCTGGGCCAACATGCCCTTGCTGCGATACACCGCCGCCACTTCCAGCACACCCTGCAACTGGCCGAACTCTTCGCTGTCCACCGGCCCGACGGGTTTGGGTTTGGCCACCGGGGGTTTTTGTGTCACCGGCGGCGGCGCGGTTTTGCGGTGGCAACCCAAAAGCAGCGAGAGCACCCCCACGACGCAGGCGCAGACAAGCACCCTGCCATGGCCCCGAAACCCTTTTTTGCCCTGGGACTTCAACAAGTCCATGAAACTGAAATTGTAGAGGTGTTTGTCCACTGACGGCAAACATGCGCATGGGGTTTGATTACGCGGCGCAGCGGTACTCATTCCTGCAACCAGAACCCGCCCAGGTTTTTCAAAAAGTTTTTCTGGCAGGCGGCGGACTGGGAGATCGGGCATTCGCCGAACATCCAGAAACCCTCTGCCCCCTTCACCACCACACCGGCGAACAGAAACACGTCCACCCCCTGGGGCACCTGACGCGCCGTGGCCACGGCCCAGACGGGCCGGGCGGGGGCATCCAACTGGCCGGACTCACCCGGCATGAGGGTCTCGTAGCCCCCCAGGTTTTTCAGCCGCTGCTGGGGTAAACCGGTGGCCGGTGTCACCGGCTCGCGGGTCACCAGCCAGAGCGCTTCGCCGGGGGACGGGAACTTTCCGCTGAGGGTATACACCACACCCCGGCCATCGCTGCGGGCGGGCTTGAAACCCACCGGTTCCTCAAATCCATAACCCAGGGCCAGAAAGGGACTGAACCAGCGGGCTTTGTCCAGGCGGAGGGTTTGAAACACGCCGCTGAGGACCTGTTCGGCCTCTGGCGAAAGGTTGGTGAAATCGGCCTGCACCAAAGCCGTGGCCTGGGGCGACCAGTCGGTCAACAACAACCAGCGGTGGATGTCCCGCCCCGGTGTTTTGGCCTTCACCCAAAGGCCCTGGGTGGTGGCGGGTGTTTTGGGGGCGGTCTCCAGCAGGGCCACCGACACCGACACTTCGCCCTGACGCACATAACCGTTTTCTTCCAGCCACCGGGGCAGAAAGTCCTCGCGGTTCTGCAACCAGTCGCCGGGCAACTGGCTGGCCCGCAGCCACACCGTGCCAGACAGGATTTTCAGCGTCACCTCGCCGGGTCTGGCATGGGTCTCAACCGGCGCTTGCAGCACCAGGGGCGTGTGAGGAACGGTTGTCTCCTGCGCACGTCCGTCAACCGCAGCCAGGGCTGAGGCCGCCACCATCCCCCACACCAGAGTTGCCCGTCGCCACGCCTTCACGGGGCAAAGAATAAACGAGAACCCCATTCCTAGAGTCTTTTGAGACAGGGCGCACAGTAACGACTCAACCCGCTGCCATGCTTCTCTGGCGTCATTCCCGCGAAAGCGGGAATCCAGATGTTCTTAAAAAAGAAGGTCAAAAGCCTCTTGC
>CAYJOG010000375.1:0-1500 GCA_964371695.1 uncultured bacterium | reverse complement strand
AAGGGGTTTTAACTCATTCGCCCCTCATGTCACCCCATTGGACAGTGACGTTCACAAAAATCTTCGGAACCATTTTCTGCCCCCCAGACAGATGCCTGATAAAGTAAAATATCTTTCGTGGAGCACATTTCTGTCGGAGACCAGGTGACCGTTCACATGGGCGGCGATTGTGGCATCTCGTTGCGTGGCCAGGTGGAAACCATTTTTCGTCAGGGCAACCGCCCCGGCATGATTCTCAAAAACGATGAAGGCAAACTGCTCACGCTTTATTTTGAAGAACTCGACGACTGCAAGGTAACCCCCGCCTCCCACCCATGAGTGAAAACGCCCCGGACATGATCGAAATCCTCAAGGCCGCCGTAGAGGCGGGCGCGAGTGATATTCATATTGTGGTGGGCCGCCCGCCCATGATTCGCAAGCGGGGCAAGGTGCAGCCCATGGCGGGCTACAGCCCCATCAACAACGACGACGCCCAGATGCTCGTCTACTCCCTGCTCTACGACGACCAAAAGCTGCTGTTTGAAGAAACCAAGGAACTGGATTGCAGTTATGGCCTGCCGGGGTTGGGGCGGTTCCGCGTAAACGCCCTGCAACACAAAAACGGCATGGGGGCGGTGCTGCGCATCATCAGCAGCGAAATCCCCACGCCAGAGCAGGTGGGCATCACCGAGGCCATCCGGGGTTTCGCCCATCTTTCCAAGGGCATGGTGCTGGTCACCGGCCCCACGGGCAGCGGCAAATCCACCACGCTGGCGTGTCTGGTGGAAATGATCAACCAGGAGCGCGAGGAACACATCCTGACGGTGGAAGACCCCATCGAGTTTGTGTATGAAGGCAAAAAAAGCATCATCACCCAGCGCGAGGTGGGGGTGCATACCAATTCGTTTCACGCCGCCCTCAAGTCCAGCCTGCGGCAAGACCCCGACGTGGTGCTGGTCGGCGAAATGCGCGACCTGGAAACCATCCACGCCGCGCTCACCATGGCCGAGACAGGCCACCTGGTGTTTGGCACCCTGCACACCACCGACGCGCCTCAATCCATTGACCGCATCATTGACGTGTTCCCGCCCTTTCAGCAGCAGCAGGTGCGCATGCAGCTTTCCGTGGCCCTGCAGGGCATCGTGTGCCAGCAGCTCTTGCCCCGCCTGGACAAACCCGGACGCATCGCCGCCCGCGAGGTGCTCATTTGCACCCCCGCCGTGCAGAACCTCATCCGCGAAGGCAAAACCCACCAGATTTATTCCGCCCTGGAACTGGGACAGAAGTTCGGCATGATCAGTCTGGACAAACACCTGAACCAGTTGGTGGCCGAAGGCAAGGCCAGTTATGAAGACGCCGTGATGAAGGCCAACAAGCCGGAGTCCATCATTCCGCCCGAAGGCGTGGTGCCCATGCACCAGCGCGAAGGCGGCGGGCAGGTCGCCGGCGGCGGTCCCCCTCCGCGCCCCGCCGCACCGGCCCCCGGCATGGCCCCCCGGCCCCCCGGCGCACCCCCTGCCC
>CAYJOG010000374.1:2385-3570 GCA_964371695.1 uncultured bacterium | reverse complement strand
CGACAGGATGTCGCGTGAAGCCCGCCGCTGGGGCCTTGCCCCAGCAGGCGGTGGTTTCAAAAGTTCACGAGGAACTTTTGAAACAATTCTGTGGGGCCAGGCGGCTAAACTGGCCCCATGTCTCTTTTGTCACAGGCCGAAAAATCCCCCACCCTGCTGGTGACGGGGGGGTATGGTTTCATCGGCAGCGCCTTCATCCGACTGGCCCTGGCCCGCGACCCCAAGCTGCACGTCCTCAACCTCGACGCCCTCACCTATGCGGGCAACCCCGCCAACCTGAACAAACTCAGCGCCCAGCAGGCGCGGCGGCATCATTTCGTCAAGGGCGACATCCGCAACCGGGGAACGATTCGCAAACTGCTCACCGGCGAGGTGGCCGGACTTGTTCCCCAGGCGGTGGTGAACTTCGCCGCAGAAAGCCACGTGGACCGTTCCATTCTGGGCCCCATGCCCTTTGTGAAAACCAACGTAGAGGGCACACAGGCCCTGTTGTGGGAGGCCCACAACGCCTGGAAAAATCACGACCCAGACCATTCCTTTTTCCGTTTTTTGCACGTGGGCACCGACGAGGTTTATGGCACCCTGGGCAAGTCCGGCAAGTTTCACGAAACCACGCCACTGAAACCCAACAGCCCCTACAGCGCCAGCAAGGCGGGGGCCGATTTTCTGGTGCGGGCCGCCCACGAAACTCACGGCCTGTTCACCCTCACCAGCCGCTGCTGCAACAACTACGGCCCCTATCAGTTCCCCGAAAAACTCATCCCCCTCATGATCAGCCGGGCCATGGCGAATCAGCCCCTGCCGGTTTATGGCGACGGCCTGAACGTGCGCGACTGGATTGAGGTGAGTGACCACGCCGAGGGCCTGTGGCTGATTCTGCAAAAAGGCCGCGCCGGGCGTGTGTATAACGTGAGCGCCCACCAGGAGCGCAACAACCTGCAGGTGGTGCGGCAGATTCTCTCGCTACTGGGCAAGGGCGAGGACATGATTCAGTTTGTGAAAGACCGCCCCGGCCACGACCGCCGATATGCGCTGGACGCCACCCGCCTGATGACCGAGTTGGGTTACCGGCCCCGCCATGATTTTGAAACGGGCCTGGCGGCCACAGTGGACTGGTACAAAAAAAACAGGACCTGGGTGAAGGCGGTGACCGACGGCAGTTACCGGGGTTTTGTTCAGAAAAAA
>CAYJOG010000374.1:0-2375 GCA_964371695.1 uncultured bacterium | reverse complement strand
GCCAAACGACTGAGCGCAAAATGACACAGGCACAGGTGATTTGTTCTTCTCACCCTCTGGGATGACAATGGTTTGTCTTCATGAACGCCTCCACCCAGCCAGCCCCCGCCGAAACCGAACACCTTTTGCGCCGTGTGCGCGAGCTGGAAGCCGTGCGGAACCTGTTGCAACTTGCCAGCCAGGCCCACGACACCCCCGCCATCATTCGCGCCATCGTGGTCTCGGCCAAGGCGGTGATGTCCGCCAGCGCCAGCAGCGTGATCCTGCGCGACGCCCCCCGCCACCGGCTGGTGTTTTATGAAGCCACCGGCCAAGCCGGAGAAAAACTTAAATCCCTTTTTCTGGATGAAAACCAGGGCATTGCAGGCTGGGTGGTGACCCACGGCACAGAGGTGCTGTGCAACGACCCGGCCAGCGATCCGCGTTTTGCCCAGGCCTTCAGCAAAAAGGTGGGCGTGCCGGTGAAAAATCTGGTGTGTGTGCCCATGGTGTGGCAGGGCGAAACGCTGGGCGCGCTGGAGGTGCTGAACACCACAAACCCCCAGGGGTTCCAGCCCCACGACCTGCTGGTGTTGCAGGCCCTGGCGGCCCAGGCGGCAGGCGCGCTGGCGTGGCAGCAGGAGCGCGACCAGACCGCCCAGCGCGACCGCCTGGCCCTGGTGGGCCGCATGGCCGGTGTGGTGCTGCACGACCTGCGCAACCCCCTCACCGTCATCGCCGGCTTTGTGAATCTGCTGCTCAAAAAAGAATGGCCCCGCGAGCAGCAGGTGGAATATCTCACCGCCTGCCTTGAAAACGCAAACCGCATGAATCATCTGGCCGATGAACTGCTGCAATACATGCGGGGCAGGGTCACGCTGGCCCCCGCCCCCATCAACCTGCAAACACTGCTGCAAAACGTGCGCCAGCAGACCCTTCCGGTGCTGTCGGGCCTGAACGCAACACTGCAAACCCCGCCGCCGCCTGATGCGCCACTGACGGCAGACCCGGAAAAACTGCTGCGTGCCCTGGTCAATCTGGTGAAAAACGCCGCCGAGGCCGCGCCGGGGGGCGAAGTGACCCTCACCGTCAACACACAGGAAGACGGCGTGGTTTTTCGGGTGATGGACAACGGCCCCGGCCTGGACGAAAACACCCTGGAAGAAGTGATGCAGCCCTTTGTGAGCCATAAACCAGGGAACGCCGGTCTGGGCCTTTTCATCGCCCGGCTGGTGGCCCGCGAACACGGCGGCGACCTGTCGCTCAAAAACCGCGAAGGCGGCGGCCTGATGGCCGAGTTGAGGATTCCCGCCATTGGCTGATGAACAGTCTCAATCATTGCCAGAAACCTGGAGCCGCCGCACCTCTCGCGCCCCCACCGTGTTGATTGTGGAAGACGAAACTGGCGTGCGCAGCACCCTGGAGCTGCTGTTTGAAGAAGCGGGATACACCGCCCACACCAGCGCCACGGGCCATGCGGCGGTGCAGATGGCCGCACAGATTCGCCCCAATCTGGCGGTGCTGGACTGGAACCTACCCGACCTGAGCGGCCTGGAGGTGGCCCGCTGCATCAAGGAACACCCCCTCACCTATCACACCGCCATCATTCTGGTCACGGCCCGCACCAGCCTGGACGACCGCCTCAGCGGCCTGGAGTTTGCCGACGATTTCATCTGCAAGCCTTTTGAAACCCACGAACTGCTGGCCCGCGCCCGCGCCGTGCGGCGTCGCTCGGCCCGCGCCCTGGGCTGCAACCCCCTCACCGGCCTGCCCGGCAATCTGGCCATAGAAGAAACCCTGGCCCAGATGCTGCACGAAGGCGAAAGCGCCACGGTGGTGATGGCCGACCTGGACCACTTCAAACCCTTCAACGACCACTATGGTTATGAGCGGGGCGACAACGTGCTGGCTTTTACCGCACAGCTTTTGTGGGAACAACTGGGGCAGCTCAAGGAGGACTGGTTTCTGGGCCATGTGGGAGGAGACGACTTTCTGTTCATCGTGCCCTCAGCACAGCTCAGCGCCGTCACCGATGCCATTCTCAAACGGTTTGATGAGGGCATTTTGCATTTTTATGACCAGCAGGACCTGTCGGAGGATGGATTCATCGCCCACGACCGCCAAGGCAACCCGGCGCGATACGGGCGGCTGGCCCTCACGCTGGGGGCGGTGCCGGTGTCGCCCGGCCAGTTTGCGAACCCGGCGGAACTTTCCGTTACCGTGGCCCAGGCCAAAGCCAAAGGCAAGGCGATCTCCGGCAGTTGTCTGGTGATTCAGCAGCCCGGCGAGCCGCCCTTTGACCGGCGAAAGAGAAAATAGAGCATTTTCAGGGTAGATGTAGGCAACATAAGGGCTTTTTTCTTGCCCCCTCCCTGAGGGAGAGGGCAGCCGAAGGT
>CAYJOG010000373.1:0-3582 GCA_964371695.1 uncultured bacterium | reverse complement strand
CCGCGGCGGTTTTTATTCTCCCGGCGAGACGCCGGGGCTACAGGAAACCTAACAGCAATGGGACGGACGCCCCCGTCGTGCAAACAACAAGAAACACCAGCACGGCGACGAGGGCGTCGCCGCTACTCAAAATAAACAAACAGCCTAAAACACCGCCAGCACACCCCATCAAGGACACACCATGCACATCGGCCTGCTCACCTCCGAACCCGAAAATTACAGCAGCACCCGGCTGGCCGAAGAAGCCCGCAAGCGCGGCCATGATGTCACCGTGGCCCCCTATCTGGACTGTGTGCTGCACCTGGCCGGGCCGCCCCCGGTGGTGAGTTTTCAGGGCCAGGCCCTGCAATTTGACGCCGTGATCCCCCGCATCGGCCCCTCCAAAACCTTTGAAGGCGCGGCTGTGGTGGAACACTTTGAACGGGCCGGGGTTTTTTGCCTGAACACCGCCCAGGCCATTCGCCTGAGCCGCGACAAACTGCGCACCCTGCAGGCGCTGGCCCACCTGGGTCTGCCCATTCCCAAAAGCGCCTTCACCGCCAGTGCCGAGGCCACGCCCCAGTTGCTCGACGCCGTGGGCGGCGCGCCGGTGGTGGTGAAGCTGGTGCGGGGCACGCAGGGCAAGGGCGTGGTGATGGCCCCCACCGCCAAGGCCGCCGAGGCGGTGATCGCCGCCTTTGCCACCCTCAAGGGCAAGGTGCTGGTGCAGGAGCTCATCAAAGAAGCGGGCGGGCGCGACCTGAGGGTGTTTGTGGTGGGGGGCCGGGCCGTGGCCGCCATGGAGCGCCAGGGGCCGGAGGGGGACTTTCGCAGCAACCTGCACCTGGGCGGCACGGCCCAGGCGGTGAAACTTTCTGCCCAGGAGCGCGCCCTGGCGGTGCGGGCGACAAAGGTGATGGGGCTGCACGTTGCGGGGGTGGACCTGCTGCGCTCGCACCGTGGACCGCTGGTGCTGGAAGTAAACTCCTCGCCGGGGCTGGAGGGCATCGAAGCTGCCACGGGCAAAAACGTGGCGGGCGAAGTGCTGGCCTGGCTGGAAAAGGCCCGCGACAGTTGGCGGGTGAAGTGACACAATGCCGCCAGTGGCTTGGGCCAGGAATAACATGACTTGAAAGAACACATCCTGAAACTGGGCGGCAACGCTGTGGTTTATGGCGTGGGGGGCCTGCTGTCGCGGTTCATCAGTTTTTTGCTGCTGCCGCTGTTCACGGCCTATCTCACCCCCAGCGACTATGGCGTCGCGGGCATGATGGCCACCTTCAATCTGGTGATCACCCCACTGGCTGGCCTGGGTCTGGGGGTGTCCGCCGGTCTGGTCTATTTTGAAAAAACAAGCCCCGCCAAAAAGGCCGCCACCCTCTGGACCGCCCTGGCGCTGCTGAGCCTGGCCTCGGTGGTGCTTTTTTCCATGACGGCTCTGTTGGCCCGGCCCCTGAGCCAGTTGTTTTTTCAGACCCCGAAATATGGGCATTACGTGCTGCTCAGCGCGCTTTCCACCTGCCTGTTCAACACCTTCGCCACGGTGGCGCAGATGCACCTGCAATTTGAGCAAAGAGCCAAGACCTTTGTTTTGCTGAATCTGGCGTCGAGCCTGACTGGCATTGCGCTTAGCGTGGTGCTGATTGTTTTTCTCAGAAGAGGCGTACTGGGACTGCTGGAAAGCAACGTGCTGGCGCCGCTGGTGATGATGCCGCTTTATGCCTGGCAGTTGCGCCGCCTGCCCCTTGGGCTGCAACGCCCCGTGGCCAGCGAACTGCTGCGCCTGGGGCTGCCCATGATTCCCAGTTCGGTTTTCATGTACGCCCTCATGCAGAGCAGCCGCTATCTGCTCCAGCATTTTCACGGCCTGGCCGACGTGGGTATCTATTCCATCGGCTTCAATCTGGGCATGGTGCCCGACATCGTGGTCAGCGGTTTCTGCTCGGCGTGGTATCCGTTTTTCATGTCCTTCATCAACGACCAGCAAAAAGCCGCCCCCATTTTCGCCCGGGTGATTTCTTATTACTGTCTGGGGGTGGGGGCGCTGGTGCTGCTGTTTTTCACCGCCAGCCGCCCGCTGGTGATGATCATGACGCAACCCGCTTTTCACATGGCCTATCAGGTGATCGGCTGGACCGCCGCCGCCGTTTATTTCCGGGGTGTTTTCATCGCCCTCACGCCGCCTGTTTATTTCGCCAAAGAGGTCCGTCTGGTGGCGGTCTCGCAGGGGGTGGCTTTTCTGGTTTCCATCGCCGCCGGGTGGCTGCTGATTCCTTCGGGCCACATCCTGGGGGCAGCGGTGGCCCTGGCGGCGGGCATGTTTTCGCTGCCATTGCTGCAAGCCCTGTGGAACAGGCTGCGGCGCAAGGATTATCTGGCCATTCCCTATGAACGGCGGCGACTGGTGCTTTTTTCGCTCATTTTTGCAGGCTATGCCGCTGCCTTTTCAGCGCCGCGCCGCCTGAGCCTGCCGGTTGAAATCCTCATCAGCTTGACAGCCTCGGCGCTGTTGACAACACTCCTGTTTCTCTTGCTGCACCACGAAGAGAAGGCCTCTCTGCTTAACTCCGGAAAACAAATCCTCCGTCTCAAGCCAAAAGATGTTTTAAAAATCTTCACCTCTACATCAAAAGAGTCTTGAACATATTTAATTGTCCCCAGAACCCAGTTAAAACAATGGGCAGTTTTCAGTTCGGAGAACCCCTTATGGAACCCAGCACTCAAAACCCGGTTTACGCACGCCCCCCTCTTTCAACGCCAAAGGGTATTCCCGATTACATCTCCGGCACCACCGCCTATCTGGACAACTACGCCAAAATTTCTGCCGATCATCTGGAAAACCTGCGCATTCACGGCGTGAACCCGTGGATTGATGAAGATTTCTGGCAGGAGATGGAGCTTTCCACCGAAACCCTCGCCAAAAAATACAGCAATCCCAGCGATAAAGTTCTGGACGTGGGTGTGGGTCTGGGGCGACTCCTGGACCGCTTTGAAGGCTGGGACCGCTACGGTGTGGATATCAGCTTGGCCTATCTCGCGGAGTCTCAAAAAAAGGGCATCGAGGTGTGCCGCTGCATGGTGGAAGACCTGCCCTATCAAGACGGTTTTTTTGATCTCATCGTCAGCACCGACGTGCTGGAACACGTGCTGGACCTGAGCGCCGCCATCCGGCGCATTCTCGCCGTGCTCAAACCCGGCGGCACACTGGTGGTGCGGGTGCCCTACCGCGAAGACCTGGCCTCTTATCTCGCGCCGGACTTTCCCTATGAGTTTGTCCACCTGCGCAATTTTGACGAGTCCACCCTCACGCTGCTGTTCACGCGCATTTTTGGCTGCGAACTGCTGGGCCTCACCTATACCGGCATGGTGCCCACCACCGCCCGCTTCATCAACGCCCGTCTGGCCAGATATCCCCGAATCTATCAGGTGCTCTGGATGATTTTGTCGCGCCTGAAAAACAAGAAGTCCCCCGCCTACCAGTTTTTGTTTCACCAGTTTTTCTGGCCCAACGAAATCAACGTGGCCGTCAGAAAACCAACCGCCTGACCCAACCCGCTCTGGCCAAAGAACAGGTTCTTCAAGCCCCTTGAAGCCCCTGTATAC
>CAYJOG010000372.1:0-3611 GCA_964371695.1 uncultured bacterium | reverse complement strand
GCCCTCTCCCTCAGGGAGAGGGCAAGGATTGGCCCCGCCCTTTGTCTACGTCAAACATGAATTTGCGCTAGACCCTGCCCCGAAGTTGAAGTTTCATGCCATGGCCGGGGAAGGGTATCCTTTGCACGATGACTTGCCATGCCTGCGGAAAACCGGTTGAAACCGGAGGGCGCTTCTGCCCCCATTGTGGTGCAGGGCAGGGGGCAGCCCCCCTGCCCTCGTTGTTACCGGTTTCGCCGGTGCCCAAACCCTGGCTGCAGCGCCCGGCCTCCGCCACCGCCCTTTCACAAGACACGGCCTCCCCCACACCGACGGCCCCACACGCCTCATCCGGCCCGGCAAAGCTGCCACCTCTGGCACAAACCCCCCAGGGCAAAAAAGAAAAAAACCTGCTGCCCTGGATATTGCTGGGGGGCCTGGGGCTGATGTGGGGGCTGATGTTTGTCAGCAACCTGCTGGTCAAAAAACGGGTGGAGCCCGATGTGCTGAAACTTCCCCGGTCCAAACTGCCCTGCCTGAAATCAGTCATCAGCCTGGACAGCGCCGTGGATTTTCAGTTCCGCCTCACCCACAAAATGGCCACGGCCAGCGAACTGAAAAAAGACCGGGCCTTTGAAATGGCCAGCCGCGACTGCCCCCAACTGAAAGTGAAAGATGTGAAAGAAGGCGTATTGATCGAGGCGGTGTTCAAGGATCAAACCCCTGTCTGCCGCATCTGGGCCGAGCCGGGCAAAAAAGTGGACTCCGACTGCTGATTCCCGAATGGCCAAACAGTATTTTCTCAAAGTTTGTGCAAAACCCTGGCGGCGGCGTGGACACCACAAGGGGAAACCTTGATGCCCTGACAGCAAACAACCCGGCAACCATCATCCGGCAAGTCGTGAGGAAAAATCCACTTCCCCAAAAACCATCGCTGCCCTCAACAGGTCGGTGTCAATCCACTTGGTAATAACAACTGAGGTCCAACACAAAGCCGTTGACATCCACCGCCACGTTGCTGGGAGCGGTGCCGGCGGCAGGGAACGAATAGAGTTCAACAATGTTCGTGTTGTTGAGAATTTGCGCCCCCACATGTTCGCCAGCGGGATAAGTGTGGTTGCCAAAGTAACCGATGGAGCAGGAGTGCCTGTATTGGCCGCCCGCCGACGAGTTCACGGGCAGTGTGATCTGCGCACGCCCGGCGATGCCACCGGCACAGGACGCCGTATCGATGTGGATGTCCACAAACACCATCCTGCCGATGCGCCGGTACTGACTATTCCGAAAGTTGTAGGTGCAGAATCCGGGAGTGGTGGCCCCCTGATACGTCGGCGTGGTGATTGTCCCCTCTTCGTAATAATCCAGCGGCGTGGAGCCGGGACCAGAGGCTTTGAGCCTGATGCCGCCGGTATCCGCCACAAAGGAACTGGCGGAAACGATGGAGGAACTGGAAAGCCCGCCGCTGTTGTTCACCTTGAGTTTCAGCACACCGTTCACGTTCATTTCAAGCAGGTTGGCGGTGAGTCCCGCAGGGCCATTGACAAAAACAGGCGCCACACCATTGGCGTCTGTGCTGATGCTGAGTGCGCCGCTGGGGCCCACTTCAAGCCGGGTAGAGGGACCTTTTTTGATTTCAAACAGGTTGGCGGTGAAAGCGCCGGGAGCGACAAGGGTCAATGGCGTCGCCGTGCCGTTGTCGGTGCTGATGGTCACTTGGCCGCTGTTGGAAATGTTCAGCAGGTTGGCAGCGCCTTTTTTGAGGGTGAGCATGTTGGCGGTGAGGCCGGTGGGGGCAATCACCTTGATGGGCGTGTCGCCGTTCACATCGGTGCTCATGCTGAGTGCGCCGCTGGACAGGATTTCCGTGACCGCTGTGGCGCCTTTTTGGAACTTGAGGTAATCCCCCGAGAAGCCCGGTTGCACTTGGACGGTGTAGGCATTGACCGCGTTGGCGGGCTTGAGCGTCAGTTCACCTCCACTACCGAGAGAAAACCGGTCAATGCTGTTGTCCTGCACCAGCAACACGGGCGTTCCACCGGCGGTGGTGCGGTCAATCTTGATCATCGGCTCGGTGTTCACGCTTTGTGTGATGGTAATGCCGCCGCTGGCGAGCACTTTGAACTTGTCGGTGCCGTTCACGGCCAGTTTGAGAAGTTCACCTGCCTGACCCGTGGGCTGGTTGACCATAAGGGGCACATCGCCAATGGCGCCGGTGGAAATGCTGAGCGTGCCAGTGTTGCCCATCAGAACCCGGTCTTGCGCATCCACGGTCCATTTAGCCAGCGGAGAAGACTGGCCAGCGGGCGCATCCATGGTCAACAGGGGGGTGGCCGTGTTGTTTGAATTGACGTGCAGCGTGCCTGCGCCGCTCATCCAGAACCGGGCTGAACCGCCCGTATAAACATCAAACACCGATGTGCTCTGGCTGGCGGGGGCGCGAATGGTGAAGGGGACAACGGCGTCGTTGGCGTTGGAAATAGAAAGCTGGCCTGTGTTCTGCACCGCCAACACGGGCAGGCCCCCCACCTGCGCCTGGAGCACCAATCCACCACCAGCCTGATTCACCAGAAGAGCTGCGTTGGCCACACTGGCACTCGCAGTAATGGCGCCAGTCGAGTTCATGCCGTTCACCACGCTGATCTCGCCCGTGCTTTCCACCACAAACTTGTTCGCGCCTGTCTGCTGCAATTGCACCAGCGGGCCCGTGCCCCCCGTGTCGCCCTTCAGCACCGGCCCGTTGCCCTCCTGATTCAGCTGCAACGCTCCGCCACCACCCAGGTTCACACCAATCGACAGCTGGCCACTCATGTCGTCGCCGCCCTTGGCCACCTTGCCCGGATCGGCAGGAACATTCGCCAGTTGCGAGCCATCACCGATGAAATAAGCGGCCTGCACATCACCACTCGCGCTCAGGTTGGCACTCACGCTCACACCACCCACATTGCTCACCACCAATTTGTCTGCGGCAGCCTGTTTCAAGACCAAAAGGTTCCCCGTACCTGCGTGATCGCCATAAATCAGGTCGGCGCTGTTTCCCGTGTTCAAGGAATCCACTTTCAGTGCTTTTCCTGTGCTGGAGGCGATCACCCTGGCGCTGTCGCCCGGGCCGTTTTGATTGACAAACAGGGCGGGCCACGCGCCGCTTGAAGCCGAGGCCGAGAGGTAATTGGTCGTGGTGAGATTTTGGGCGGTGACGCCGCCTGCCGTGACGAACTGGCTTGCCGTGATCACACCCGTCGAGTTGATGCCGTTCACCACGCTGATCTCGCCCGTGCTTTCCACCACAAACTTGTTCGTGCCCGTCTGCTGCAACTGCACCAGCGGACCCGTGCCGCCCGTGTCGCCCTTCAGCACCGGCCCGTTGCCTTCCTGATTCAGCTGCAACGCACCAGCACCACCCAGGTTCACGCCAATCGACAACTGGCCGCTCATGTCATCGCCACCCTTGTTCACCTTGTTGGCGTCCGCAGGCACACCCGTCAAACCGCTGCCGTCGCCATAAAGGAACCCGGCAGTGAGATTGCCAACCGTGCTGATGTCACCACTCGCACTCAGACCACCGCTGGCGCTCAGGCCGCCCACATTGCTCACCACCAATTTGTCTGCGGCAGCCTGTTTCAAGACCAAAAGGT
>CAYJOG010000371.1:0-3629 GCA_964371695.1 uncultured bacterium | reverse complement strand
ACGGCGAAAACCTGCGCAAGGTAAAATCCGAAGACCTGCTGGACGCCCTGACCGAGGAACTGGCCAAGGCGGGCCTTGCGGCGGTGAAGTGACGGTGGCCGGTTACCCCGCCGCCTGAAGGGTCTTCTCTTTTTCCTGTTTCAGTCTGTCCCGCCCCAGAATCCGTGACCGGATGGGTTCGGGGTCCACAAACAGCGGCGAGAGTTCCGCCGGGTCATAGTGGTTGCCCATGTCATAAAGCCCGGCGCAGATGCCGTTGAGCGAGCACTGCTGGCACTGGGGGGCCTTGTGGTGAAAAAAGGTGTTCTGGCGGATTTCGCCTTTTTCATCGAGAAAATGCACCGTGCGCTCTTCCTGCTTCACAATCTTTCGTGTTTCGGTGCTGAACTCGGCGAACTCCGTCATGTAGCACAGGGGCACTTTCTCGGCCCGGAAGGTTTTGCCGTGGGCCCGCAGAAACCGCATGGCCCGGTAGAGCGACACCTCAAAATCACGCAGCTTTGACACAATGAACTCGTTGCGCGCCGCCCGGTTCATCACCGGGTCAATGTTGTTCCACACAAAATGGCTCACATGGGGAAAATCCGTGACAATCCACTCCACCAGTTTGTCCAGGTGACCGGCGTTGTAACGGTTGATCACCGTGTTCACGTTGGTGGGCACACCAAACTCGCCCAGATTTTCAAAGGCTTTCACCTGCAATGCCAGACTGTTGGGGGTCATCACCAAGTCGTTGTGCACCTGGGCAATGTGGCTGTGGGTGGAGACATTCACGTGGTTCAAGCCTGCGTCCACCAGCTCCTTGAGATAACGGCGGTTGGCGATTTTCTGGCCGTTGGTGATCATGCGCACCTGCACGCCCCGATCACGGGCATGGGCCATCACCTGGGGCAGTGGCTCATACAACGTGGGTTCGCCGCCGGTGAAGATGATGCCCACATAATCTCGCGCCACCATGCCGTCGATCATCTCCAGCACGTCTTCGGGGGGTAAAAAGTCGGGCCGCTCCGGCGCTGAGCAAAAGATGCACTTCTGGTTGCACAGGCGGCTGACCTGAATGTAGCCAATGTTGGCCATGGACCATCTCAGTCTACCACCCAGGGCGAAAATCTGACATTTTGGCTATTTTTTGGGCGTTTTTTGATTGGGCCAGACCACCAGCAGCAACCAGCACAACACAAAGAACAACTGGTGGTTCCAGAACGGCAGTCCCAAACTGGTGTTCAGCCCCTTCAGTCTGGCCGGGAACCCCTGTCCGCTGAACAAACGGATGGTCACGTCTATGGCGGGCACGGTCACGAGCGTGGTGAGCCAGCCCAGCACAAGGGCCAGCCCCAATGTCACACCCAGCCGCACCCCACGGGTTTTGCCCAGCCCCGGCCACCACGCCAGCAGGCCAAACAGCGCGGCGTATTGCAGGCTCACCCCCAGATGAATGCCCCAGCCCATCACGGGCGCCAAGCCAGGGGCATAACCACCCTTTTTCACAATCTGGCCGCCCAGATAGTCCGTGATGGGGGGCAGACCGCTCATCACCTGCACCAGCACAAACACAATCGCCCCCACCAGGGCCGCCAAACCCATGCGCAGCAGGTGGGTCTTGAAACAAGGGGGGGCAGAAGACTCCAGAATCGGCATTTTGTTGACCAAATGGTAAATAATCATCCCGGCCTGTCAAGTGCCGCCTCAAACACCCCCAACAGACCTCAAGGCTATTGCGTCAGGTGACTGGTAGCCCCGGCGTCTCGCCGGGAGAAAAAAACCGCCGCAGGCGGCACAAAACAGAAGTTTTTCCAATAAATAAAGTGAAAATATTGCACGGTGCGCGCCTTTGGCGCGGGAAATACTCCCGGCGAGACGCCGGGGCTACGTTAAAAAACCTAGTCATTTCAGAGCTTTTTCCACAAATCCGACGGAAACAGACCTCAAAGCACCGTCTGAAGCCTTAAGCCTTAAACTGACACCGTGTCAAAAACCGACCCCAAAACCGTGCTCACCCCCCTGCCCCGCCAGTGGTGTGTGCAGGTGGTGCGGGCGGCGCTGATGGAGGACATCGGCATGGGCGATGTCTCGGCCCGCGTGGCGGCGGCAGACCAACGGCTGTGGGTGTCACTGCTGGCCAGAAGCGGCGGCGTGCTGGCGGGCATGGACCTTTTCCGTCTGGCTTTTGAACTGGAAGAAGCCGCGCCCCAGTGGGAACACACCTTGGCCGACGGGGCAGACTTTGCGTCGGGACAGGTCATCTGCCGGTTCAGCGCCATGGCGGCGGCGGCCCTGCGGGCCGAGCGCACGGCGCTCAACTTTCTGGGTCACTTGAGCGGCATTGCCACCCTCACACGGGCTTATGCCAGCGCCCTGCCGCCGGGGGTGGCCGTGGCAGCCACCCGCAAAACCACGCCGGGCCTGCGGGCGGCGGAAAAATACGCCGTGGCCGTGGGGGGGGGCCTCACCCACCGCCTGAGGCTGGATGATATGGTTTTGCTCAAAGAGAACCACCTGCGGGCCGCCGGGGGCATTCGCCCCGCCGTGGAAAGGGCGCGCAGGGGCCTGAGTCATCATTTAAAGGTGCAGGTGGAGGTGACCACACTGGCGGAAATCCGCGAAGCCCTGGGGGCCGGGGTGGACATGCTGCTGCTGGACAATTTCACGCCAGAGGCCCTGGATGAAGCCCTGGCCCTGATAAACCACCAGAAAACCGTGGAAATCAGCGGGGGCGTGCGGCTTTCAAACCTCGCACAATTTGCGAGGCCAGGGGTGGATATTATTTCCGTCGGGGAGCTGACCGGGGCCGCGCCCAGGTCTGATTTCTCACTGCTGTTCGACGATTAACCCCATGAAACCCGCTTTCTTATCAAAAAACGTGCAGGCGCTGATTCGTTTTCTGGAAGACAAACACATCCCCTTCCGGGTGAATGAACCGCTGGCGCACCACGCCACACTGTCCATTGGCGGCCCGGCCCGGCTGCTGGCACAACCCGGCCGGGTGGCGGATCTGGGCCCCCTGATGGAGGCCGCCGCCGAGCGGGGCCTGCCGGTGATCGTGCTGGGGGGCGGCAGCAACAGCCTGTTCCCCGACGAAGGTTTTGACGGTCTGGTCGTCAAACTGTTCATGGGGCAGGGAGAACTGCGGGAAGAAAACCACACGGTGAGGGCAGACGCCGACGTGCTGCTATCGCGCCTGGTGAAAACCGCCGCCGCGCGGGGTGTGGCGGGGTTTGACGGTCTGGCGGGGATTCCGGGCACCGTGGCCGGGGCCATTGTGAACAACAGCGGGGCCTATGGCATGAGCACCAGCGATCAGCTTCTCTCGGTCACCGTGGCCGCCAGCGGCGGGCGTCTCATCACGCTGGCCAAAGACGAAGTGATGTGGGGATATCGCACCAGCACCTTCCGGCGCGACCGCCTGCCCATCGTCAGCGCCCGGTTTGCCTTCACCCCCCCCCAAGACCCGACCACCCTGGTGGCGCAAACCCGCGAGATCCAGCGCATCCGCCGGGGCAAGTTCCTGGGCATTCGCAGCAACGCGGGCAGCACCTTCAAAAACCCCCCCGACAGGAGCGCGGGCAAACTGCTGGAGGAACTGGGGCTGAAGGGAACCCAGGTGGGTCAGGCGCGGCTGAGCCTGACCC
>CAYJOG010000370.1:0-3631 GCA_964371695.1 uncultured bacterium | reverse complement strand
ACATGAACAACCATTTTTTGGCGCGCAGTAGTAGCCACGGGCGTCTCGCCTGTGGCAAAAACAAAAGCCCAAAACCCTTTTCTGTTTTCTTTTTGGCGGCGTGAGTAGCCACAGGTGTCCCCACCGCCGTAAAGAGCAAAAACCCCTGATTTTGTTTTGATTGTTGCGCGACGGGGGTGTCGCGCCTACTCCAAAAAACGGGCAAAAAACCCCTCATCAAAACTGACGAGGGGTCTGCTTCAATAAAACGGTCAGGGGAAGTCCAGAAGGGGCTTTGCCCCCGCTGGCGTTGGGTTTGAAAAGTCCGTCGTGGACTTTTCAAACAGGCTCTTAGGGGTTCTTAATGCATATTCATGATTTTGACGCTGTTGTTGGGGTTGGCCAACTCCATGTTTTGGGCCACGGGCATGAAGCCCGGCGAGAGTTTCTGAACGATGGCCTCCAGCGCCGCCACCCGTTCCTCAAGCCGCTTCACATAAGAGTCCACGCCAACGGGCAGGTGCATGACCCCTGTCACGTTGTTGGTGGTCATCGTGCCCCCTATATTCCCGGGGTTCGGGTTGGCGCCGGGGCTGAAGATGATGTCCGTGTCTCCTGTGGGTTTAATCATGGGCTTGTTCGACGGTGTCCCTGGCGTGGGTGTGCCGGGCGGGGGGATGTAAACGCCGGGCGGAGGGGACATCACGCTGGCGGCCTGGGCCCGGTGGGCCCCCAGAAAGGCCCCGACACCAAGTGCGGCGGCCGTGAGGATGATTTTGTGTGTTTTGAGGGACATGGCGGCATTTTAGGGCGCTTTTTATGTGGGATTCTCCAAAAAGTTGCGCGCAGCAGGCGATTTTTGCTGATTTTGTGATCAGCATCATGCAATTCGGGTGATTTGGCCCTGGATTGTCTTGACTTTTCCGACAGAAATTGCCCTGCAGGCCCCGCGTATTGAATAACCACAAGTGATGTGGCACCGCTGCACCGCCCCACTGTTGTCGGGTTTTCCCGTAGCCCCGCCCTGGATGGCGTCATTCCCCAGGAAGCGGGAATCCAGAAAAACAAAAAACCGCTGTTTTTTTGGCTTCTTCTCATATTTGATCCCGACAGTTTCGCGCTTCGCGCTCAGGCGGGCGAGACCACAGGCGAGACGTCCGTGGCCACTGCGGTGTCACGGGAAAAGGCGGGTGAGTCGAGGGTCTTTTCTTTTTCCAACTTCCAGCTTCTTCTTTCCCCAGCCTACAGTCCCCCGCACTGGTGGCTGTTGTCCAGCTTGTCGCGGGCGGGGTCCAGGGCGTCGCCCAGTTGCTGGCAAAGGGCGCGGAAAAAAACCTCTGGCCCCGCGCCCTGCACCCGCAGAATCACTTCATCGAAGCCCTCTTTTTTCAGCCACAGCAGCGTGTGCCGAGCCAGGTTGAGCTGGCGGGGAAAAACCATCATCACGGGGCGCACCACCAGCCCTGCGGCGCGGGCGTACTGCTGCCCCCGCAGCGACGCGGCGAAGGCCCCCTCGCGCCCGGCCACGGCGTCTGCCACGCTGGCGCTGGGGCCAAGGCAGAACCAGTCCAGGCCGTCCACACCGGCGGCGCGCAGGTTCCGCGCCTGTTCCGCCGTCAGGCCCCCGGCGTGAGATTTCACCCGCACCTCCAGCGCGCCATAACGGCGGCAGGCGGTGGTGAGTTCCGCCAGGGCCGCGTGGCGCAGTGGGTCCAGGCCGGTGAACAACACGTTCTGACCGTTGGCCCGCGAAAACAAGCGGGGCGTGCGGGGTTTCAGCGCCTCAAACCCGCAGGGCGCGCAGTGGTTTTCGCAGACGCTTTTGAGCACCGCCACGCGCCACAGCCCCGGCTCATAGGCCGCCCCCAGGGGCATGGACCACGCCGGTTTTTTTTGCGCCGCGCCGGTTTCGCCGGGGGGCGGCAACACCGTGAGTGTGAGGTGCTGCTTTTTGCAAAACGGTGCGGCGGCGCCCAGCAACGGCAACAGCGCGGTCTGTTCTTTTGCTGTGAGTTGCAGCACCAGTTCAGAGCCGGTGGCGGGCAGGGGCGTTTTTTCCAGACCGCGAAAAACGGCTTTCAACTCGGCGGCAGAAGGATGGGCCAGCAGCACACAGGGCGGTGCGGGGCCGCCCCCCAACACGCTCGCCACCTCAATCACCGCACCGGGCCGCACCACGGCCAGCCGTTTGGCGCGGGGGCTTTCGGGTGTGTTCAGCAGGGCGTCGTCGCGCTGGTGGTGTTTGGGCGAAAAAACAGTTTCGGGTGTCAATCCCAATGTCTCAAACGTCACTCGCCCCGGCGAAATTTCGCCGTGTGCCAGGGCGTCTGTCAGGCGCAGCATCAGCAGGCGGTGCAGCGCGGGCACGGTCAGGTCCGCCCAGGGGTTTTCCGTTGCCACGCCCAATGTGGCCAATCCTTCTGCCACGAGCGCCGTGCCCCAGTCGGGGGCGAACGTCCCCATCAAAAGCGCCATGTTGAAACCCTTTTCCCGCAGCCACGGGGCCAGCCTTTCGGTGCGGCTGCCGTTGTGCAGGTGACAGGCGGCGGCGGCGATTCCCATCAGGCGCAGGTCTGCCAGCAGCAGGGGGGCCAGGGCGCGGTGGGGCAGATCATTTTCGTCCGCCGTCTGCACCAGCAGCACGGGGGCCGGGGCCTTGCGCACGGGCGAGTCCTGGCCAAAGGGCAGCAGCAGGGGTGGGCGATCGTGGGTTGGCACGCCTCGCCAGTGGCCCGCACCGCGCACGAGCGGTCCCCCGCCAAGTTGGGCGAGCAGTTGCCTGCGCCGGGCCGGGGATGAAGCATGCACCTCGGCCTTGTCCAGCGCCTCACCCGCCTTCAGCCAGAATGACGCGCCGTGATCAAAAAACAGCACGTGGCGCGAAAGGGCGGCCAAACGCCGTGTCGCCTCCTGTGTGCCCAGCAATGCCAGCGAGCGCCGGGCCAGTTCCAGACTGGGGGTGCAGTCATAACCACAGGGTTGGTGGTGGATGAGAAAATCCGCCGACAGGTTGTTGAGTTCGGGATAAAACCGCCCCCGTGTGCGCCAGTAGGCGGTCATGACAAACTCGCGGGTGTCGTCCAGCGGTGTGTAGTTGGCGAACACCGCGCCGCAGCAGGGGGGGTAACCCAGCAGGCGCGCCAGTTCGCCGGTGGCGGCGCGCTCGCCTGCGGCCTCGCGCTGAGTGAGGTCCGCAGCGCACCGGGCCAGGGCCGCTTCGCGGGAAACCCACAACACCGGGCCGTCGCGGTGTTGGGCCAGACCCAGGCGGGCCGCTTGTTGCGCCAGCCGCCGGGCCACAGCGGCGGAAAGATTCTCCACCTTCAGCACCGGCTTGAGGCCCACCTGCACCTGCAGCAGCCCCAGCGGTGCCTCTGCCCCCGGTTGGAAACGGATCATGTGTATCAGGATAGGGGCTCAAGCCTGAAATAAGGACGAGCCTTATTTTAGGTTAGCGACATATCCTAAAATTACCGGCGGGCGGGGGGGGTGTCGTCCGGCTGCCAGAAGCCATCTCAAAAATGTCAAAGAGCCTGTTTTAAAATTAGGGCATGTGGAACATGGTCTGATTTTAAGCAGGCTCTTGCGGTCATGGATGACCGCATCCGAAAGCCGAAACTTTGTAAAAGTTGAGGTTTTCGCCACGCCAAGG
>CAYJOG010000369.1:0-3675 GCA_964371695.1 uncultured bacterium | reverse complement strand
TCGTAGTCGCGCAGCCGGTTCGGATTCACCCAGGCGAGCCGCTGAGCGCCGGTGAGTTCACCTGCACCAACATCCACTTTGGCCGCCACCTGAATATTTTCAAATGCCCCGGCTGCGGCCTGATTTACAGCGAAGAAGAACAGAGCCAGGGCGAAATCCTGGGCAGTTACGAAGACGTAGTGGACGAAACCTATCTGCAGGAAACCCAGGGGCGCATCATGACCTTCCGCCGCCACCTGCGGGACATGACGCCGTTTCTGCCCGGCAGGGTGTTGACAAACACCCTGCGCGCGCCCGGACGGCGCGCCCCCGGAAACCGCAGGTTTCCGCGATTTTTCGGGAATTTATTTCCTGGAAAATCGGTTGAGAAAGTTCAGGACGGACTTTCTCAAGACTCTGTCAGCATGAACAGGCGGCATCTGGACGTGGGGGCCTATGTGGGGGTGTTCATGAACGTGGCCCGCGAAGCCGGGTGGGACACCCACGGCGTGGAACCCTCCCGCTGGGCCAGAGAGCAAAACCCGGCCCTGCAGGGGCGGTATCTGGGCGCAACGCTGGATGACCTGCTGCCCGCCCAGGCGGCCTCGTTCGACATCCTCACCATGTGGGACGTGATCGAACACCTCACGGACCCCTTTCACACCGTGCGCCAGTGCGCCCTGCTGCTCAAGCCCGGCGGCCTGTTCGCGCTCAGCACCCACAACATGCAGAGCCAGTGGGCGCGCCTCTACGGCAGCCGTTACCCGTTCCTCATGCGCATGCACCTGTTTCATTTTTCGAATCAGACCATCGTGCGCCTGCTTGAAGATTCCGGTTTTGAAGTGGTGAAGCTCTACAAACACCGCCGGTTTCTGTCGGTGGATTATTTTCTGAACCGCCTCGAAAGCCTGTTTCCGCCCCTGGCAAAAATATTGCGCGTGCCCGCCCGCCTGCTGGGGCTGGAGCGGCGTTATGTGCCCATGTTCAGCTTTGGCCTGATGAACGTGTTGGCCGTAAAGCGGTAAATCGAAGCAGGTTCACCGAGTTTGCGAGTTTATTGAAGTAGTGGCGATGTCCACATCGCCGTCTGTCACATGCGCGGTGGGGACACCGCGCCTACTCCAACTGTTTCATAAATCGTTCAGAAAAATGCGTAGACGAACGGCAGCACCGCACCGCCGCCCACGCCGCCCAGCAGTGCCAGCGCCGCCAGCGCCATCAGGGCCAGCAGCACAGGCACCAGCACATAGGCCTTGCGGGCCTTCACCAGACCTGCCAACTGTTTGAAGACGCTCAATTTGCTCATCCCTGCTCCTTCATTCAATACAGCTTACTGAAATCTTCCGGCGTCATCAGTGGGTGTTCGGCCTCATGCCAGTAACTGGTTTCATTTTTGTTCCAGCGACGGGCCAAGTGATCACTCCCCGTCAGCCGCATGACAAACCCGATGGGGGCCATCACCAGACACAACACCAGCAGCAAAAAGACATGCACCACCAGCCAGCCCACCGGGAACACCGCCAGCAACATGCCCCGGTGTACCCAGAACAATCCCCTTGGAAACACCGCCGCCAGCAACAGCACCAGCCCCGCGCCGCCCCACAGCACCCGGGGGGCCACGCCTGCAAACCGCCAGAACTTCCAGCTCAGAAAAACCAGAAAAGCCGCCAGCAGTACGCCAAACAGGCGCAGGTCTTTGGGCTTGGGCGTGGGCAGTTGGTTCAGCGCAAACATCAGTCCAGTGCGAACTCCTTTTTCCAGGATTCGTCCTTGGGCAGGGCGGGTTGTTCTTTTTTGTCCAGCAGAAAGTCGCCCAGCACCAGATAGTCCATTTCGGTGCGCATGAAACAGCGATAAGCATCTTCGGCATTGCACACAATCGGCTCACCGCGCACGTTGAAACTGGTGTTCACCAACACCGGGCAGCCGGTGAGGGCTTCAAAGGCCTTGAGCAGCCGGGCGTATCGCGGGTTGGTTTCTTCATGCACGGTTTGGATACGCGCCGAATAATCCACGTGGGTGACAGCGGGTATCACGCTGCGAGGCACATTGAGTTGTTCAATGCCCCAGAGGTTTTCATAACCATCGGGCACGGGCAGGCGTTTTTCTTCACACACCGGGGCCACCAGCAGCATGTAGGGGCTGTCTGCGTCCATCTCAAACCACTCGTTCACCTTTTCGCGCAGCACCGACGGCGCAAAGGGGCGAAAGGACTCCCGGTATTTGATTTTGAGGTTCATGGTGGACTGCATTTTGGCTGAGCGTGGGTCGCCCAATATAGACCGCGCCCCCAAAGCGCGGGGGCCAAACTCCATGGGGCCACAGGCCCAGCCCACCACGTTTTCAGCCGCCAGTGCCTGGGCCACGACCTGCAACAAGTCGTCTTCATTCTCAAAAAACCGGGCGGGGGCGTTGTGTTTTTTGAGCAGGGCGGCGACTTCATCACGGGTGATCTCCGGCCCCAGATAACTGCCCTTCTGGGCGTCCAGCCTGCCGGGCTTCACCACACGGGGCTGATTGCCGTGGTGATGCCACACGTCCAGCGCCGTGCCCAGCGCGCCCCCGGCGTCTCCGGCGGCGGGTTGTATCCACATTTTTTTGAACGGCCCCTCGCGCAGCAGTTTGCCGTTGGCCACGCAGTTGAGCGCCACGCCCCCCGCCAGACAAAGGTTTTGCGAGCCGGTGAGCCGGTGGGCCTCGCGGGCCAGCCTGTCCATGGCCATTTCAATCACCACCTGCACGCTGGCGGCCAGATCCATCTCGCGCTGTGTCAGTTCGCTTTCGGGTTTTCGCGCCGGGTGGCCCAAGAGTTTTTCAAGGGCGCGGCCTGTCATGGTGAGGCCCACCGGATAGGTGAAGTAATCCATGTTCAGGTGAAAGGAGCCGTCCTCTTTCAGGTCAATCAGGTTGTCCAGAATCGCCTGGACATAACGAGGCTGGCCATAGGGCGCCAGACCCATCACCTTGTATTCACCGCTGTTCACCTTGAAACCGGTGTAATAGGTGACGGCGCTGTAAAGCAGCCCCAGGCTGTGGGGAAAGTTGATCTCCCGCAGCATGGTGAGGCGGTTGCCCTGGCCCTGGGCGATGGAGGTGGTGGCCCACTCACCCACGCCATCCACACACACCACGGCGGCTTCTTCAAAGGGACTTGGGAAAAATCCACTGGCGGCGTGTGAAACATGGTGGCGGCTGAAAAACACCGGGCCGGTGTAGCCCCCCAGGCCCTTGCGGATTTCGTCTTCGAGAAAAAGTTTCTGCGAAAACCACAGGGGCATGGACAGCGCAAACGAGCGGAATCCAAGCGGTGCGTAAGCCAGATAGGTCTGCAACAGGCGCTCGAACTTGAGCAGGGGTTTGTCATAAAAACTCACCACGTCCAGGTCGGCCACCCCAAGCCCTGCCTTGTCCAGACAAAAACGGGCGGCGTTCACCGGAAAGTCCGGGTCGTGGTTTTTGGGGGGGGTTCGCTCCTCCTGGGCTGCGGGCACGAGTTCGCCCGCCACCACCCGCGCTGCGGCGGCGGCGTGATTAAAAGCTGAGATACCCAAAACTTTCATTTAAATGACCAACCCTCATTTAAAAGAAAAATTTCTGCGACACGATTGGTTATTGAAGTGCGCCCACCCAGTTTTTTAAATTGGTTTGCCGGTTTCATCCGTGAAACCTTGCAAACAACGCCGCACGGTAAAGACC
>CAYJOG010000368.1:0-3676 GCA_964371695.1 uncultured bacterium | reverse complement strand
CGGCGGCGTGGTGTTTCTGCTGCTGGTGTGGGTGTGGGTGTTCCAGTGGGGTGTGCCGCTGGTGCAGCAGTTGACCAAGGAATAAACGCAGGGGTTCAAAATCCAGAAACATCCCATGAGCGAACTGATTGACGACGACACGCCGCTTTATTCCGTCACACAGGTGGCGATTCGCCTGAGCGTTCACCCGCAGACCCTGCGCACCTACGACCGCAAGGGCATTGTCAGCCCCAAGCGCACTGGCCGCACCAAACGGCTTTACACCAACAACCACATCCGCCGACTGGAGCGCCTGCTGGAACTCACTGGCGAGGGCGTCAACCTGCCGGGGGCCATGCGCATCATGCAGCTTGAAGTGGAGCTGGTGCAGGTGCGGGAACTGCTGGGTGAACTGGAGCAGGGTGGTGAGTAATGCCTTTATTTCCCCATCTGCCTTTTGATCCGCAGGCGGTGTTTCTGGATTTCAACGGTGTGCTGATTGACGACGAACATCTGCATTTTCTGTTGTTCCGGGATCTGCTGGCAGAAGAAAATTTCACCCTGAGCCAGGCCGATTACGACAGCCGGTTTATCGCTCTGGACGACGAAGGTGTGTTTGACCTGGCGTTGCAGGAGGCGGGGCGGGACTGTTCAGAGGCCGCCATCGCCCGGCTGGTGCAGGAAAAAGCCCGGCGTTATCTGGAACTGGCTCCAAGCCAGGCCCCGGTGTTTGCGGGGGCAGCGGCGCTTTTGGCGGCGCTGAAAAACACCGGCACCCCCACGGCCATTGTGCGCGGCGCATTGCTGGCGGAAATCCGGTTTCATCTATTGCGGATGGGCATCGAACACTGGCCCCAGGTGGTGGTGGCGGCAGAAGAAGACGTGCCCGGCAAGCCCCATCCCGGTCAATACCAACTGGCCCTGGCGCGGCTGAGGGAACGGGTCGGGGCGCTCGTCCCCGCCCAGTGTCTGGCGGTGGAGGACACTGCCGGTGGTGTGCAAGCGGCCTCGGCGGCGGGCCTGTGGACCGTGGGGGTGCTACACACCACACCGGCAGAGCAGTTGCTTCAGGCGGGGGCCAAAAAACTGGTGGCGGATTTGCCCACGTTGCTGGCGTGAGGTTTTAACCACCCTTGCCGTGGTGGGTGTCCAGATAACGCATTTCCACCAGCACCAGAGCCGCCACCAGTTGGGCGGCTTTTTCTTCGGAATAAAGCCCGAACACGTCATGGATGGTGCTGAGCATGTCAATGCCGTAGTCAATGGCCTTGATGTCCTGGTTGTAGATGCCTGCCGTGTTGAGATGGGTGAGGGAGTTTTTTACGTCCCGCAGGATTTCCAGAGAAATATCAATGACCTCGCGCTCGCGGGCCACACCCAGAATATGGCTGGCCATTTCGATGAGCTTGGCGAAGTCGTGGTAATGGGCCGAGGTGTAGGCCTTGAGATAGATGTCCGTGGGCAGGTCTTCGCCTTTTTTGGGAAAGGGCAGGCCCCGCTCGATGTAAAGGCCATAGAGCAAACGCACCAGATTGTTTTCGATCACCATGCTCAGGTGATAAGCGCGCATGGCGTTCAGCCCCGCCTTCATCGCCGGATAAAACTTGACGTTGTATTTCAGCAGGATGCCCGAAATGGAAGGCACAAAACGCATGATCTTTTTCGGGTTCCACAACATTTTCACCAGCACGGCAAAAGACTCGTCCCGGTCGGTGCGGCTTTCCAGCGGCGGATAAAAATGGGCCAGGAAAAGGTTTTTAAGGCGTTCTATGTCCACTGGCACAAGGCCCTTGAGCAGGCCCTTGCTGGCCACCACCGGGTCTACAGAAAGCGCTTCAAAGTCATAGCGTTTGATAATCTCACCCCGTTGATAAAGGATGAGCGCCCGGCGAAGTTGCCGGTTGACCTGCTCTGGCAACTTGCCGGATGACATGGGCGGCTACGCTAAAGGGGTGGTTGAAGACTGTCAAACAATCGGCATGAAGAACAACCCCACCGGCATCCCACCTGGGTAAACCACATGCTGGCCAATCCCCAGGCCCCCTGCCTGCAAATGGGCGCGGAGCGCTGGACCTGGGGCCATGCGGCGGCCTGTGTGGCGGCGGCGCGGGGGGTGCTGCGTCAGTCTGGCGCGGGCAGCGGCGACCGGGTGATGGTGAGTGCCAAAAATCGCCCCGCCTGGGTGTGGTTGAAGCTGGCCTGTCAACTGGAGGGGATCGGGTTTGTGCCGGTCTCCTATCGTTTGAGTGAACCAGAGGCGGCCCAGCATCTTGCCCTGGTGAAACCTGCGTTGTGGTGGGTGAATGAAGACTGGTTTGCCCCTGCCCTGAAAATTGTTGAGACAAACAGCGTGGCGGTGCAGGTGCTTTCTCTTGGTCTTCTCGAAATGGAAGTCGGTGAGGATTTTTCTGACGCGGCGTTGACGCCAGAAAGGGGTGGCGTCGGCTCCACGCTGCTGTTCACCGGCGGCACCACGGGTTTGCCCAAGGCGGTGGTGCGTCGGGCCGGGGGAGACGAGGCCCGCACACGCCGCATGGCTGGTTGGCTAAATTTGTCGGCGCAGGACAGGCACCTGCTGTTTGCGCCCCTTTATCACAGCGGCCCCAATCTTTTTCTCAACCTTTGTCTGTTCAGCGGCGCGCAGGCGGTGCTGTTTGAGCATTTTTCTCCCCAGGCGGTGCTGGATGAACTGCGCCATGGCCCCCCGGCCGTGCGTTTTGGCGGTCCCCCCCACTTTCACCGTTTGTGCCGGGCGCTGAAAGAAACCCCAGACGCTCGCGCCACGGCGGCCAATGTGCGGGTGGCGGTGTGCGCGGGGGCGCCCCTGGGCGCGGCGGTGCTGCAAGAAATCGAAAACTGGCTGGGGCGGGAAAAGTTGTATGAGTTTTATGGCAGCACCGAAACAGGCACGGTGGCCTGCCTCAGTCCACAGGAGCGCGCCCTTGCCCCAGGCAGTGTGGGGTGCCCGCCGCCGGGCACGCGGGTGAAGGTGCTGGATGAAAACGGCCACGAAAAACCCGTGGGCGAAACAGGCTTTCTTTATGTCCACAACGACACGTTGATGGAAGGTTATTTTGAAGAGGAGGCGGCGACTCGCGCGTGTTTTCAGGGGGAGTTCCTGACAGTGTGGGACATTGGCCGGGTGGACGAAAAGGGATTTGTTTATCTGTGTGATCGCAAGGGCGACCTCATCATCAGCGGCGGCGTGAATCTTTACCCGGCTGAAATCGAAGCGGTGATAGAACAACTGCCCCAGGTGGCCCACGTGGCTGTGGTGGGTCTGCCCCACGAAGACCTGGGGGAAATCGCCGTGGCAGTGATCGAGTGGCATGGCGCGCCGTGTTCCGCCGCAGAACTGGCGGGTTTTCTGGAGGGCAGGCTGGCCCGCCACAAACACCCGCGGGCGTGGCATGCCATGACGGAAATGCCCCTCAGCCCCGTGGGCAAGGTGCTGCGGGCCGAAGCCAGGTGGTGGATTCTGGACAAACAACCAGGTCAGTTGGCTTGATTGTTTTTGACGGGTTTCACAAGAACTTATCTCATAAATCCCTCCATGGATTTATTCGATCGCCGTGGGCGGAAATGAATTCCGCCCACGAGCGCGAAAACCTGCGGGTTTTCAACCCTCCGGTTTTCGGGGCAGGCCGCTATCGCCTTTGCTCGGCCAGATGCCCCAATGGGCATCTGGAAAGACTCC